>NZ_JACEXH010000270.1:0-2915 GCF_014525465.1 Actinotalea sp. JY-7885
AGCCGCGCCGCCCCGGCGGCGTCCAGGGTCGGCCAGCGCTCGGCGTCGTCGAGCCCGAGCGCGGACAGCGGCGCGTACTCGCCGAGCACCGCCTCGGCGCGGACCGGGTCCGGCGGCGGCACCGCGGCCGGCCCGCCGTGGGTCTCGTCGTTCGTCATCAGCTGCTCGTCGTCATCAGTGGCTCGTCATCAGGCTCGTCGTCGTCAGTAGTTGGAGTACTGCGCCGCCGCCTCCTTCGCGCGCTTCTCCGCGAGGGCGCGCGCGAGCTCCTCGGCGCGCCGCACCTCCTCCGCCATCGCCCGCGACGCCACCTCCCGGTAGGCGGTGCTCACCGCCTGCCACCGGTCGGCCGCCTCCTGCTCGCTCTCCCCGGCGGGCAGCAGGTCGCCCGCCGCCAGCGCCGCCCGCGCGGCCTCCTCGCGGCCCGTGTCCTGGTGGACCCACGTGCGCGGGTCCCGGACGTGCGCGAGCTCGCTCACCAGTCTCATGACGACGTGGAGGAACCACCGGGCCGTCCCCCCGCGCTCCGCGGCCGCAGCGGCCACGCCGGGGTGCCCGAGCAGCGCCGGGTCGGTCAGCAGCCAGCACGCCACGGCGGCGCCGGCCCGCGTGCGGCGTGGCGCGTCGGGGCCGAAGGTGCGGTCGATCCAGGCCAGCCCGGCGGCGTCCAGCACGGTGCCGTCGACCTGGATCACGACGTCCGCGACGAGGGCCGGGACGTCGACGTGGCGGTCGAGCATGTCCGGCGACGTCAGGGCGAGGCGCTGGGTGAGGGTCGCCAGGGACGGCCCCGGGTGCCGCGTGCGGTCATCGGCCATGCGCACCGCCGCCGTCGGACGCCCAGAGGCGGCGTGCGAAGTCCCGCGCGAAGGCCACGAGCTGCTCCTGGTCGTTGACGATGTGGACGTCGTACCCGGGTGCCACGGCGGCGATCCGGTCGGCGTGGATCTGCTGGGCCTCCAGCACGAGCGTGCCGCCGCCGCCCGCGGCGGCGACCGCGCGGGCCGCGATCCCGGTGCTCGGGTCTGCGGTCGGCTCCGCGCCGCCGCGGAAGATCACCGACGCGGGCGCGACGTCCTCGAACATCGAGACGACGCCCGTGTCCGAGATCACCGCGATGTGGGTGGCGCCGTCATCCGTGCGCGCGCCGCCCCAGGCACGGGCCGGTGCCGGTGCGAGGTGGGTGCGCTCCAGGAGCGGCAGGGGGAACGAGGTGCTGCCACCGAAGTGGGCGACGATCGCGGCCAGCACCGCGTCGGCGTCGCGCGTGAAGCCGTCGGTCCCGGCGACCTGCTGCGGGCCGCTCCAGGTGGTCGCCTGCACGCGCGCTCCCGCCCGTAGGGCGGACAGCGCCAGCACGGCGCCCGCGAGCGCGATCGGGGCGCGCCGGGCGGTCGGGTTCGGCATCGATCCCGACGAGTCGAGGTAGAGGTCCAGGTCGACGACCCGGCGCTCGTCGCGCACCGGGTCCTCCTGGTGCACGTCGCGGCGCACCGTGGTCAGGCCGGGCACGACCACGGGCGAGGCGGTGAGCGTCCCGGTCCAGTCGACGTCGGCCAGGTCGTCGCCGAGCTCCCACGCCTCCAGCCCGCCGAGCAGATCCTCGCGGGGCGGGTGGGCCGGGCGCGTCGGGAACGGCACGAGGTGCGGCGCGGCGTGCTCGCGGTACCACGCGGCGGCGACCGTCGCCGCGTCGACCGTCATGCCGAGCGCCCGGAGCGCCGCCAGCGCGTCCGCCGGCTCCAGGCTCTGCCCGGTGGCGTCCGAGGAGGCACCGGTGCTCGGCCCGCGGCCCCACGCGCCGTCGGTCTCGTCGCCGTCCTCGTCGTCCCCCTCGTCGTCGTCGTCCTCGCCGTCGCCGCCCGTGCCGACCACCGCGGGGTCGAGCGCCGGGTGCACCACCGGCCGCCCGAGGCCCGTGTCGCCCGCGAGGCCGCCGGGCACCACGTCGCCCGTCTCCGCGTGCGCGCAGGGCACCATCCGGACGTCCGGGTGGTACGACTCGAGCTGCTCGGCGAGCGTCGTGCGGACCAGGGCCCCGAACCCGCCGGCGCCGCCGACCGGGTCCCGCGCGTAGACCCGCACGAGCCGCGCGCACAGGTGCGCCGCGTCCTCGGGGATGTCGCCCGCGGGGTCCGTCAGGGCCCCGCGCGGGGTCTGCCACAGGATCTCGTACGCGCGCCAGACCATCTGGAACAGCCGGTCGTCCGGGGACGGTCGGCCCAGCGCGGCGTACAGGCCCAGCACGTCGAGGCCGGCGCGGCGCTGGAGGCGGTCGTTGATGAGCAGGTCCGCCCACAGGTTGGCGACGGTCCCGACCAGCTGGTCCGCGTCGACCAGGCCGACCCGCACGCGCGCCGCCACGCGGGCCGCCGTGAGCAGGTCGCCGGGCGCGAGCACGTGGTGGCCGACCTCGTGCGCCAGGGCGGCGACCGCGTGGTCCTCGAGGGCCCTCGCTCGCACGTCGGCGAGGCAGATGTGCACCTCGACGTCGGTGCAGGAGAACCAGGCGAACGACCCGGCACCCGGCACCCGCTCCTCGTGCAGCGTCGGCAGGTGCATGCGCGTCGGGCGCCCCCACGCCCCGAGCGCCGCAGGCCACGCCGCGAGCCAGCGCTCCGCCAGCGCGCTCACGCGGCCACCCGCGCGGGCAGGCGGACGACGTCCACGCAGTAGGAGTGCGCCCGGCTCACGAGCGCGACGGCGCCGTCGGTGCCCCCGGGGCAGACGGCACCGCCCGTGACGGTGTCGACCCACGGCACCACGCCCGCCAGCGCCGCGGCCGGGACCCCCGGCGCGGGGACCTCGCCGCCGATCTCACCGGCCCGCACCACGGCGACGCCGTGCACGTCGGCCACCACGAGCCAGCGCCGGCCGTCGGCGTGCACGAGCCAGCCCGGACCGCCGCGGCCCTC
>NZ_JACEXH010000271.1:0-2908 GCF_014525465.1 Actinotalea sp. JY-7885
CAGCTGGGCGGCGCGCCGCGGCGACCCGGTCCCGACGCGGGCACCCGGGGGCAGCGTCGCGAGCGTGAGGCCGTCGCGCGCGCACAGCGCGTCGCGCGGGTCGACGCGCTCGGGGACAGCGGCCACGACCAGACCGGGTGCGGGCGCCGTCGGCAGGTCCTTGAGGGAGTGGACGGCGAGGTCGCACCGGTCGTCGAGCACGGCCTCACGCAGCGCGGCGACGAAGACGCCGGTGCCGCCGAGGGACGCGAGGGACCCGGTGAGGCGGTCGCCGTCGGTCCGCACCCGCACCTGCACGAGGTCGTCCGCGGCCAGGCCGGCGAGGCGGCGCAGCGCGTCCGCGACCATCCCGGTCTGGGTCGTCGCCAGGGCGCTGCCGCGCGTACCGAGCCGCAGCGCCGACCGGTCCGCGGGCCGCCCCTCGGCCGTCACGGTGCCAGGCCCGCCACCGCCGGCCGTGGCTCCGGCTCGCGCGCCGCGGGGTTGAGGCAGCAGCCCGGCCGGCACACGTCGTACCAGGGCCCGAGCGGTGTGAGCGCGGGACGCGGGCGCGGTGCCGAGGTCATGGCCTCAGTCTGCCCGGCGAGGCGCTCCTGGACGAGGTCCACCAGGCCGGCGACGAACGCCGGGTGCACCCCGGGCGTCGGGGCGCGCTCGGCCAGCAGGCCCGCGTCGCGCGCGGTCTCGAGCGCCTCCTCGTCCAGGTCCCACAGGACCTCCATGTGGTCGGACACGAAGCCGATGGGCGCGATGACGACGGCCTTGACGCCCTGGCCGGCGAGCTCGGTGATCGCGTCGTTGATGTCCGGCTCGAGCCACGGCGTCGTGGGGGCGCCGCTGCGGGACTGGTAGACGAGCGACCACGGGACGCCCGCGAGCGAGGCGCCGCGCGCCCCGGCGGTCGAGCCCGCGACGGGACCGTCGCTGCTGCCCAGGCTCGCCATGACGACGTCGGCCACCGCGCGGTGCTGGGCGCCGTAGGCGCCGTCCTCGCCCAGCTCGGCGCCGCGCGGGCCGGACGCGACGGCGGTCGACGTCGGGATCGAGTGCGTCACGAACAGGACGTGCGCGTCGCGCGAGAGGTCGGCGTCGCCGTCCCGCTCCACGAGGGCCACGTGGGCGCGCGTGAGCGCGTCGCGGACGCCGTCCACGAACGGCGTGACGAAGCCGGGGTGGTCGAAGTACTGGCGCACCTTGTCGATGACCATCTCGCCCGCCAGGCCGGTCTCGGCGAGCGCCGCCGCGAGGTCCTCGCGGTACTGGCGGCACGAGGAGTACGAGCTGTACGCGCTGGTCACGACGGCGAGCAGGCGGCGGTGGCCGGCCGCGTGCGCCTCGCGCAGCGCGTCGGCGAGGTAGGGGTCCCAGTTGCGGTTGCCCCACAGCACGGGCAGGTCGAGCCCGCGCGCGTCGAGCTCGGCGCGCAGCGCGGCCTGGAGCTCACGGTTCTGGGCGTTGATCGGGCTCACGCCGCCGAAGTGGCGGTAGTGGTGCGCGACCTCCTCGAGGCGCTCGTCCGGGATGCCGCGGCCCGCGGTGACGTTGCGCAGGAAGGGCAGCACGTCGTCCTGGCCCTCGGGCCCACCGAACGAGACCAGGAGGACGGCGTCGTACGGCGCCGGCGGCTGCGGGTCGCGGTCGGGCAGGGTGGTGGGATCGCAGACGCTCATCGGATGACCTCCGTGATCTCGTCGAGCTCGATGCGGCGGCCCGTGAAGAACGGGACCTCCTCGCGCACGTGGCGGCGCGCCTCGGTCTCGCGCAGGTGGCGCATGAGGTCCACGAGCTCCGTCAGCTCGTCGGCCTCGAACGCCAGCAGCCACTCGTAGTCGCCCAGGGCGAACGACGCGACCGTGTTGGACAGGACCTGCGGGTAGTCGCGGCCCTTGACGCCGTGCTCGATGAGCATCGCGCGCCGCTCGTCCGCCGGCAGCAGGTACCACTCGTAGGACCGCACGAAGGGGTAGAGCGTGAACCACGGCTTCGGCTCGGTGTCGCGCATGTACGCGGGCTGGTGGTCGCGCGCGAACTCGGCCGGCCGGTGCACGCCCATGCCGGACCACACCGGCACGAGGGGGGCGAGCTCCTGCGAGCGCCGCAGGGTGCGCGCGGCCCGCTGGAGGTCCTCGGGGGCGTCGCCGTGCAGCCACACGAGGAGGTCGGCGCCGGCGCGCAGCCCGGACACGTCGTAGGCGCCGCGGAGCACGACGCCGTCGGGCAGGTTGCCCGCGGCCTCGGTGACGGGCGGCGCCGTCGGGCCCGGTCGGGGTTCGCCGGTCGGTCGGCCCAGCACGGTCCACAGGGTCCAGGCGCCGGGGGTCGACCCGTGCTGCTGCGGCTGCGGAGGTGTGGCGGGGGAGGTCATGCTCAAAGTCTGCGCGACGTCCCGGAAATGCGGAAATCGCTGCCGCGCCGGGCCCCGCGGAGAAATGACATGACAATGCGTCAGAACGTTCTGACGAGCGGTCAGAACATTGTCATGCGTGATCGACGACGCGCGCGGCGGTCCTTCTCGCGTCGGCGACCACGGCGGCCAGCCCCGTGCCGGCCAGCCACGCACCGCAGGCCTCGAGGCCCGGTCGGTCGGCCAGGGCGGAGCGCACCCGCGCGACGCGCTCCCGGTGCCCGGGGCGGGCGTGCGGCAGTCCGGCCGGCCACGCCGTGCGCGCGAAGCCGACGACGTCGTCGGGCCCGAGGTCGACACCCAGGAGGCGGGCCGCGTCACGCGTGGCGACGGCGCGCAGGGCCTCCTCGGTCATCGACCGGGGGTCCTGCGCCTCGGCGGGCGTGCCGGCCGGCTCGGTGCCGGCCGGCTCCGCGCCGGCCGCGATCCCGTAGGAGAGGCGCACCACCTCCAGCCCTTGCGCGCGGGCGGCGAGCCACGGCCACTTCGCCGTCGCGTGCGTGA
>NZ_JACEXH010000027.1:0-23832 GCF_014525465.1 Actinotalea sp. JY-7885
CCCCGCCCGGGACGGGCGCCGCCGACGCGGCGCTCCCCGCCGGGACCGGCGCGCTCACCTGCGAACCACCGCCGACCGCTCCGCCGCCGGTCGCCCCCGCCGTCGGCATCCCGATCCCCTGCGGCGCGGTGATCGTCACCTGCACCCCGCTCGCGCCGCCACCGGCGCCCTGGGCGCTGATGGCGGCCGACGGCGCCACCAGGCGCGGCGCGACGACGGCCGACTGCGTCGGGTAGACCGTCGGCGTCCACGACCCGGCGGGCAGCGCGACGCGCACGACGTCGCCGCTGACCTCCTTCTGCTGCTTCGAGGCCAGCGCGAGGACCTGGGCGAACGTGCGCAGGTACTTCCCGGTCGTCTGCACCCACGGGATGACGACACCCTTGAGGTAGGCGGCGAAGGCCGCGGCCCACCCGGTCCACGACATGGCCTCGAGGGCCGCGACCACGATCTTCAGCGCGACGACGACGTCGTCCGCGAAGTCGGCCGCCTCGTTCGTGCGCCGCGCGAGCGTGTCGAGCCCGTCGACGTCTGCTCCCTGGAACATCGCGCCTACCTCCGGTCGGTCGTGCCGCTGCTGCTGACGAGGACGCTAGGGACGCGGGACGCGCAGGCCCAGGGCCCGGCGGGTGGAAGGTTCCGCCTCGTCGGCGCGGGCCGCGTGCCCCGGGAGGTCACCGGCTGGCCTCGTCCTGCAGGTCGGCACGCCGCTTGAGCTCGGCGGCGTTCTCCCGCAGGTTGTCGGTCGCCGCGGCGAGCTCGGGACGCAGGGACCCCTCCCACTCGCCGGCGAAGCGCTGTGCATCCGCGCCCACCCACGTGACCTGCGCGAGCATCGCGCTGACCTGGCCCACCATGGACTTCAGGCTCGCCGCGCCGTCGTCCATCCGGCGCGAGGCCTCACGGCTGTACTCGGGGTCGATGCCGTAGAACTGCGACTTGTCGTACATGGCGTCCTCCTGAGGTCCGGGAGCCCGGGGCGGGCTGGTCCGGACGCTAGGCAGGACGCGCGGGCGCGAGCCAGGCTCGCGGGGGTGGAAGGTTCCGCCGCGTCAGGCGCGGTCGGCGCCCTCGACGGGCCGATCGGGCTGCAGGCCGTCGCCGCGTGCTCGTGCCTGCTCGACGAGCGCGAGGTCGGCGGCCGTGACGAGGCGCACCTCGGCCGCCCGGCGCCCGACGGCGAAGCGCACGTTCTGCACGCGCCCCGCGGTCTGGGTGAAGGGGTCGTCGTCCGGCCCGAAGGCCATGCGCGCGACGGACCGGATCGCGTCGTCGACGCGCTGCGCGCGCTCGAGGTTCCAGGCGTGCCCGCGCCAGTGCAGGATGCGCTCGAAGATCTCGCGGTTGGACGCCGGACGCGGGTAGTCGTCGGCGCCGACCAGCCACGGCTCCGCGAGCGCCAGGGCGACGTACCACTCGCGGGACCAGCGTTCCAGGTGCGGCGCGGGGGCGGTGGCCGCACCGTCCGGGTCGGGCTCGGCGACGCCCGGCAGCGGCACCACGGCCGCCGGCTCGGGGATGCTCACGTCGACGACGAGCACGAGGTCCGTGTACCTGTCGGGCGCCGTCTGCCGGCCACGGAGCAGCAGGACGTGGTTCTCGCCCTCGTCCAGGAGCGCCGCCATCCCGTCCGCCAGGGCGACGCGCCGCGCACCGCCCGGGGCGTCGAAGAGGCTCGAGAGCTGGGCCTCCGTGGAGCCGTGCCAGCGCAGTCGCACGACCTCCTCGCCGACGACGATCTCCCCGACCACGCGGGAGACGTGCGGCGCGACGCGCGGAAGGGCCAGCGCGGTGCGCCGCAGCTCGGCGTCGGGGTCCTCGTCCGGCAGCGCCCCGTGCGGCGCCCGGCCCACGAGCAGGCTCTCGCCGGAGCCGAGCACCACCGTCGGCACCCCTACCCCGCGCAACGTCACCCTGAGCACGTTCCCCCTCGCCCTGCGGTCCGGTACCCCGCCCCGGCGACGGGACGAGCCGGTCCACCGTGCCACGTCACGGCGGCGACGGCGCGGGCCGTCCGGGTGGTCGGCGCGTCGCGCGGCCGGCGGGGACGCACGGGCCCGCTCCGCAGGACCTGCGAACTCGCTCGCCGGGCGGCCGCACCCGTTGCGAGGATGCGCGCCATGCTCACACCGGCTCCTGGCTCGGCGTGGCCCACCAGGGCGTCGGCACCGGGACGCTGATGCGCCGGCTCGTGGTCGGCCTCGCGTTCGACGAGCTCGGCGCACTGGCGTGCGAGTCGGGGTACGTCGTCGGCAACCACGCCTCGGCGGCGGTCAGCCGCAAGGTCGGGTACGTGGAGAACGGCCGCCGGCGCACCGTGCAGCACACCGGGAACGGCACGGTCGGCGTCGAGGAGCAGCACGTCGTGGTGAGGCCGGAGACCTACGTGCGCCCGGACGGGCCGGTCACGGTCGCCGGCGCCCAGGCGCTGCGGCGCTTCCTGGGCATCGAGCGGTCGTCGCCCGTCAGATGAGGACGGCGCCCTTCGAGGCGGACTGCACGAGCTTGGCGTACTTGGCCAGCACGCCGCGCGTGTAGGTGGGCGCCAGCGGCGCCCAGCCGACCGCGCGCTCGGCCAGCTCCGCCTCGTCGACCAGCACGTCGAGGGTGCCGTTCGCGACGTCGAGGCGGATCCGGTCACCGTCCCGCACGAAGGCGATCGGGCCGGCGTCGACCGCCTCGGGCGCGACGTGACCGACGCACAGGCCCGTCGTGCCGCCCGAGAACCGGCCGTCGGTCAGCAGGAGGACGTCCTTGCCCAGGCCCGCACCCTTGATGGCACCGGTGATGGCGAGCATCTCGCGCATGCCCGGGCCACCCTTGGGGCCCTCGTAGCGGATCACGACGACGTCGCCGGCGACGATGGTGCCGTCCTCGAGGGCGTCCATGGCGGCGCGCTCGCGCTCGAAGACGCGCGCGGTGCCCTCGAACACGTCGGAGTCGAAGCCGGCGCTCTTGACGACCGCGCCCTCCGGGGCGAGCGAGCCGTGCAGGATCGTGATGCCGCCGGTGCGGTGGATCGGGTTGTCCAGCGCGCGCAGGATCTTGCCGTCGGGGTCCGGCGGGGCCACGTCGGCGAGGTTCTCGGCCACGGTCTTGCCGGTCACCGTGAGGCAGTCACCGTGCAGCAGGTCGGCGTCGAGCAGCGCCTTCATGATCACCGGCACGCCACCGATGCGGTCCACGTCGTTCATGACGTACCGGCCGAACGGCTTGAGATCACCCAGGTGCGGGACCCGCGCCGCGACCCGCTGGAAGTCGCCGAGCGTGAGGTCGACCTCGGCCTCGTGCGCGATGGCGAGCAGGTGGAGCACCGCGTTGGTCGAGCCACCGAAGGCCATGACGACGGCGATGGCGTTCTCGAACGCCTCCTTGGTCATGATCTGGCGCGCGGTGATGCCCCGGCGCAGCAGCTCCACGACCGCCTCGCCCGAGCGCTGGGCGAACATGTCGCGCCGGCGGTCGGCGGACGGCGGCGCGGCCGAGCCCGGCAGGGACATGCCCATCGCCTCGGCGACCGAGGCCATCGTGTTCGCGGTGTACATGCCGCCGCACGCACCCTCACCCGGGCAGATCGCGCGCTCGATGCGGTCGACGTCGTCGCGGCTCATCAGGCCGCGCGCGCACGCACCGACGGCCTCGAAGGCGTCGATGATCGTCACGTCCTTCTCGGTGCCGTCCGAGAGCTTGACCCAGCCCGGCGCGATGGAGCCGGCGTAGAGGAACACCGACGCCAGGTCCAGGCGCGCCGCGGCCATGAGCATGCCCGGCAGGGACTTGTCGCAGCCCGCCAGCAGCACGGAGCCGTCGAGCCGCTCGGCCTGCATGACGGTCTCGACGGAGTCGGCGATGATGTCGCGGCTCACGAGCGAGAAGTGCATGCCCTCGTGGCCCATGGAGATGCCGTCGGAGACGGAGATCGTGCCGAACTCCAGCGGGTAGCCGCCGCCGGCGTGCACGCCGTTCTTCACGGCCTTCGCGAGGCGGTCGAGCGACAGGTTGCAGGGCGTGATCTCGTTCCACGAGCTCGCGACGCCGATCTGCGGCTTGACCCAGTCGTCGTCGCCCATGCCGACGGCCCGCAGCATCCCGCGGGAGGCGGTGGCCTCGAGCCCGTCGGTGACCTGACGACTGCGGGGCTTGATGTCGGCGCCGGGCGCGGGGGTCTGACTCATGCTGCGGATTCTAGGCCCGCCCGGTTCGTGGTCCGGCGTCGGGTCGAGGGGCGGACCACCGCGTCAGCGGGCCGCGCTCGCCTGCGCCGCCGTCAGCCGCGCGCCTGCCACGTGCACACGCAGACCTCGTTGCCCTCGGGGTCCGCGAGGACCCACCAGGCGGGCGCCCGGTCGTCGCTCACGAGGCGTCCGCCCGCGGCGAGCGTCGCGGCGACCCGAGCCTCCGCCTCGTCGTGCGGCACCGTGACGTCGAGGTGGATCCGGTTGCGCTGGGGGCGCGGCGCCTCCATCTGCTGGAACCACACGGACGGTCCGACGCCGCGCGGGTCCACGAGCGCGGGCGAGGGGTCCTCCGCCTCGAGCCGCTCGTTCTCGTACCCCATGACCGCGCGCCAGAACGGCGCGACGGCCGCGATGTCGAGCGCGTCCACAGCGATCTCGGTCGCCTGCGGCGCGCGCGTGTCGGCGTCGAGCCCGAGCTCGTCGACGACCGCCGAGATCGCGTGCGCGAGGCGCACGTCTCGGTCCGTGAGGGCGCCGACGTCGTGCGACCACGTGCTCACGGCCACGCTCGGGTACCGGAGCACGACGTCGGGGTGGTGCCCGAGCTCCTCGGCGACCGCGGCGAGGCGCTGGACCAGCTCGGCACCGCGCACGAACGAACCGGTGCGGACGGTCGTGTGGAGCCGGCCCAGGACGACCCGCCAGTGGCGCTCGTCCACCTGCTGGGTCACGGCCATGTCGGTGAGCGTCGTCATCCCGCCATCGTGGCACCGCGGGGCGGGCCGATCGAGCCCCGGCCCGTGCCGCGCAGCCTCGATCAGGCGATCGGGAGGTACTCCACCCGCTCGACGCGCGCGACCGTGGAGCTCGCGCGGCCGTTGCCGGACGCGTTCACCCCGATCCACACGCCGAGGAAGCCGCCCGTCGCCACGCTGTCGAGCGTGCGACCGTCCGCGACGGCGACCGTGACGGTCTCCGCGCCCGGACCCTCGACGACCAGGGCGTACTCCTGGTCGCGCACCTGCACCGCGAGCGCGAGCGGGGCCGTCACCGGTCCGTCGACGACGACCTCGCCGAGCGTGGTCGCCTCGCCGCCACGGACGTGCACGGCGCGCGCGCGGCGCGTGCCGTCCTCGACCGTCACCGCCAGCCGGACGTGGTCCTGCTCGGACTGGCGCACGGCCAGCCCGACCTCCTCGCCCGGTGCCAGGTCCGCCACGAGCACCGCGCGCACGTCGACGGCACGGTGCTGCTGGCGCAGCCCGAGGAAGGCGGGGACCTCGACGTCGGCGAGCGTCGCGGCCCGCAGGGGCAGGTCCCACCCCTCACCGCGCGGCGTCGCCACCTCGGTCGGCAGCGCACGGACCGAGGTCCAGCGCAGGTCGTCCGGCGTCACGGTGCCCGACGCCGTGCCCTGGGCGGCGCCGAGGACCGGCCGCGTGGCGAACGGCACCTCGACCTCCAGGGGCACGCGTCCGACGCCCGGGGCCACCACGGGCCACCCGTCCTGCCACTCGACGGGGACCAGGAAGGTCTCGCGCCCGAGGTTGTAGTGGTAGCCGCCGTAGGGCCGCATGCCCAGGAGCACCGCCCACCAGGACCCGTCCGACGCCTGCGTCAGGTCCGCGTGGCCGACGCCGACGACGTCGGTCCCTCGGCCGAGGTGGCGGTGCGTGAGGACCGGGTTGCCGCGGTAGCCCTCGTAGGGGCCCGTGACGTGCTCGGCGCGCGCGACGCAGACGGCGTGGTGGAACTCCGTGCCGCCCTCCGCCGCGAGCAGGTAGTAGGAGCCGTCGACCCGGTACAGGTGGGGCCCTTCGGCCCAGACGGCGCCGCGCACGGCGCCCGTCCACACGACGTGCTCCGGGCCGACGAGCTCCTTGCGCTCCACGTCGAGCTCGCGGATCCAGACCTCGGTCTGGTCGAACCACTCCGGGTCCTGCGCGAGCCGGGTCCCGTGGACCCACGCGCGCCCGTCGTCGTCGAAGAAGATCGAGGGGTCGATCCCGTCGACGCCGAGCCAGGTCGGCTCGGACCACGGCCCCGCGGGGTCCGCGGCCGTCATCACGAAGTTGCCGCCCGGCACGCCCTCCTGGCGCGTGACCAGGGTGCAGACGAGCCAGAAGAGCCCGTCGTGGTGACGCAGCGTGGGCGCGTACAGCCCGCCCGACGACGGGATCCCGGCGTAGTCCAGCATGCCCGGCCGGTCGACGACGTGGCCGATCTGCTCCCACGAGACCAGGTCGTGGCTCCGGAAGACCGGCAGCCCCGGCAGGTACTCGAACGTCGAGGTGACCAGGTAGTACGTGTCCCCCACCCGGCAGATCGACGGGTCCGGGTAGCAGCCGGGCAGGACGGGGTTGGCGACCAGCGTCACGCGGTGACCTCGCTCGCCGCGCGCGCCACGGCGACCTCCACCCAGCGCGCGTCGTCGAGGCGGACCTCGTGGACCTGGCCCGTCACGGCCAGCACGGCGCGCGGGGTCGCCGCGCCCGCGACGACGTCCGGACGCGCGCGCGTCCCGGCGGGGATGGCACCGCCCGTGTGGTTCTTGGCCGCGTCGGCGTCGGACGCCGCGGCGTGCGCACCGACCCAGACCTCGACGTCCCCGGGCTCCACGACCCGCACCATGCGCCGGTCGGAGAACGCCAGCCGCGTGGTCGGGACGGTGAAGGTCACCCGCGCCGACTCCCCCGCCTCCAGCGTGGTCCGCGCGTAGCCCAGGAGCTGGGTCACGGGACGCGTCACGCTCGCCCGGACGTCGCTCCCGTAGAGCTGGACGACGTCGGTGCCGGCGACCGTCCCGGTGTTCGTCACGGTGACCGAGGCGGTGAAGGCCCCGGACGACGGGACGGACGCGTCGACCTCGAGGTCGTCGTACGCGAACGAGGTGTAGGTCAGGCCGAACCCGAACGGCCGCAGGGGCGTCGGGTCGGCGGAGGTCACGTCGGAGGGACCACCGAGGACCGGCTGCAGGTAGCTGTAGGGCACGGCGCCCGTGGCCCGCGGCACGGAGACGGGCAGGCGACCCGACGGGCTGCGTCGGCCCGTGAGGACGTCCGCGAGCGCCAGTCCCCCGCCCTCGCCGGGGAAGAACGCCTGGAGCACGGCGCCCGGACGCGGTCCGGGGCCCTCGAGCGCCCACGCGATGGCGTAGGGCCGGCCCGTCAGGAGCACCATGACCACCGGGGTGCCGGTCGCCACCAGCGCCTCGACCAGCTCGCGCTGGACGCCGGGCAGCTCGAGCGACTCGGCGTCGTTGCCCTCCCCCACGGTGCCGCGGCCGAAGAGCCCGGCCTGGTCCCCCACGACCACGACGGCGACGTCCGCACCCGCGACCGCGGCGACGGCGTCGGCGAAGCCCGAGGTGTCGTCCCCCTCGACCGCGCAGCCCTGGGCGTGCACGAGCTCGGGCTGCGGCATGCCGGCCGCGGTGAACGCCTCGCCGAGGGCCTGCGCCACCGACGGGATCTCGAAGCCGAGCTCGACGCCAGGGTGGTGGGCGAGCACGTGGTTCGCGAACGAGTAGCACCCCATGAGGGCCTCGGCGCGATCGGCGTTGGGGCCGACCACAGCGACGCGGGCGGGCGGCGCGTCCCACGCGCCGAGCGGCAGCACGCCGTCGTTCTCCAGCAGCACCACGGACTCCTCCGCCAGGCGCCGGGCGAGCTCGCGGTGGCGCGGCGTGTCGAGGTCGACCACCGCCGGCGGCTCGTCCTCGAACGCGCCGGCGTCGAGCAGGCCCAGGGCCTCCTTCTGCGCCAGGACCCGCAGCACCGCGCGGTCGACGTAGGCCTCGTCCAGGTCACCGGCGCGCACGCGCTCCGCCAGCGGCTCGAGGTAGGCATCCCCGTTGGGCAGCTCGACGTCGATGCCGGCCTGCAGCGCGAGACCCGCCGCCTCGCCGCGGTCGGCGGCGATGCGGTGCATGACCTCGAGGAACGCGATGGCGAAGTAGTCCGCCACCACGACGCCGTCGAAGCCCCAGCGCTCGCGCAGGAGGTCGGTGAGCAGCTCGGGGTTCGAGGCGACGGGGACGCCGTCGATCTCGGAGTAGGAGTTCATGACGGAGCGGGCGCCGCCGTCGAGGACCGCCATCTCGAACGGCGGGAGGAAGACGTCGGCGATCTCGCGCGGTCCGGCGGAGACCGGACCGTGGTTGCGGCCGCCGCGCGAGCCCGAGTACCCGACGAAGTGCTTGAGCGTCGCGTGGACGCCGACGTCCTGCATGCCGAGCACGTACGACGTGCCGACCGTACCGACCAGGTAGGGGTCCTCACCGATGCACTCGTCCACGCGGCCCCAGCGCGGGTCGCGCACCACGTCGAGCACGGGCGCCAGGCCCTGGTGCACGCCGAGCAGGCGCATGGAGTCGCCGATCGCCCGGCCGACCTCGCGCACCAGCTCGGGGTCGAACGAGGCGCCCCACGCGAGCGGCGTCGGGAAGGTCGCGGCGCGCCACGCGGCGAGCCCGGTGAGGCACTCCTCGTGGACCAGCGCGGGGATGCCCAGGCGCGTCTCGCGCTTGAGGCGGCGCTGCTCGGCCCACAGCCAGGCGGCACGCTCGGCCGGCTCGACCGGGCGGGTGCCGTAGACGCGCGTGTAGTGGCCGATCCCGTGCCGGGTGATCTCTCCCAGCCGCGACGGGTCGCCCTTCCCGGCCGCCATCTCCGACTGCATCGGCGCGACGGTGCCGTTCTGGTCGATCCAGTAGCCGACCAGCTGGGCCAGCTTCTCCTCGAGCGTCATGCGGGAGTGCAGGGCGCTGACGCGCTCCGAGACCTCGGGCATGGCAGGGACGTGCGTCACCGGTTCCTTCTTTCTTCGCGACGCGGCGGTGATACGCCCGCACGCGGCGTGCACGCGGCGGGGCGCCTGCCTCGTGCGGCAGGGCATGACGAGGGGACGAGCAGGGGGCCGACGGGCGCCCGCCCCGGCGGCGGCACGGGTGCCGCCGCCGGAACCGGGGATCAGCCCTTGACGGCGCCGGTGAGACCGCCGACGATCCTCCGCTCGAAGAGCGAGAAGAAGATCAGCGCCGGGATCATCGACAGCGACGTGAACGCCAGGACGCGCGCCGTGTCGACGGAGTACTGCGCCGCGAACGCCTGCACGCCGAGCGGCAGGGTGTAGGAGTTCTCGTCGTTGAGGATGAACAGCGGGAGCATGTAGCTGTTCCAGCTCGCGATGAACGCGAGGATCCCCGTGGTGATGACACCGGGCAGGGACAACGGGACGACCATGCGGAAGAAGAACCCGAGCCGGCTGGCACCGTCGATGGCGGCAGCCTCCTCGAGCTCCTTGGGGATCGCCCGCAGGAACGGCACGAGGATGATGATCGTCGTCGGCAGCGCGAAGGCGATCTGCGGGAGGATGATGCCGGCCAGGCTGTTCATCAGGCCGAGCTCGCGGACCAGGATGTACAGCGGCGTGATGGCCACCGTCATCGGGAACATGAGCCCCGCGGCGAACAGCGAGTACAGCGCCGTCCGGCCCTTGAACTCGTACCGCGCGAGCACGTAGCTCGCCGAGACACCCAGCACCACGACGCCCAGGGTGGTGGCGAGCGCGCTGATCGCCGAGTTGCCCATCTGGCGCCAGAAGATCTCGCTCTGGAGGACCCCGAGGTAGTTGCCGAGCTCCCACGGGTTCGGCAGCCCGGCGGGGTCGCGGATGATCTGCGAGTTGTCCCGGAAGCCGCCGACCACGATGTAGGCGACCGGGGCGATGCACAGGCCGACGAAGAAGAACGCGATCACGTACGTCATCGGTCCGCTGCGCCCGAGGCGCCCCCCGCCCCGCTTGCGCTTGGTCGGCCGGTCCGCGGGCAGCGGCGGCGCGGCGAGCACACTGGCGCTCATCGCTTCTTCCCTTCCGTGAGCGCGCCCTCGGTGTCGCGGCGCAGCACGTAGCGCTGGTAGACGAGGGCGATGACCAGCGAGATGACGAACAGGACCACGGCGACCGCGTTGCCGAAGCCGTAGTTCCCGGCGTTGCGGCCGTTGACGACCATGTACGTCGCCATCGTCGACGTGCCCACGGTCGAGGCCACGTACTGGCCCCAGACGATGTACACGAGGTCGAACAGCTGGAGTGAGCCGATGATCGACAGGAACGCCCAGATGCGGATGGTGGGGCCCAGCAGCGGCAGCGTGATGCGGCGCTGGATCTGCCAGTAGGACGCACCGTCGATGGCCGCCGCCTCGAAGAGCTCCTCGGGGATGCTCTGGAGGCCGGCGAGGAAGAGGATCACCGCGAACCCGATGTACTTCCAGGTGATGATCAGCATCAGGGTCCAGATGGCGACATCCGGGTCACCGAGCCAGTCCACCGACAGCCAGCTGAGGCCGATCGAGTCGAGCACGTCGTTGATGGCGCCGCCGGTGCGGAGCATCATGCTCCAGCCCGTGCCGACGATGACCTCGGAGATCACGTACGGCACGAAGATCAGCACACGGACGAGCGACCGGCCGCGCATCCGCTGGTTGAGCAGGAGCGCGAGCGCCACGGCCGCGGGGCCCTGGAGGACCAGGGACATCACGACGATGAAGCCGTTGTGCAGCAGCGCGTCGTGGAACGTGGTGTCCCGGAAGATCGCGAGGTAGTTGTCGAGTCCCACGAAGTCGGTGGGCGGGCCGAAGCCCTTCCACCGGTAGAACCCGTAGTAGGCCGCCATGACGACGGGGAAGATGACGAACGCGAGGAAGATCACGACGGCGGGGCCCGTGAGGAGCGCGATCTCGCCGCGCTTGGCCCAGTCGGCGCCGGGGCGCCGCCGGCGGACCGGGGACGGTGCCGTGGTGGCACCGCCCCCGCTCCGGGAGCGACCCTCAGGCGACGTCGTCGTGAGCGTGTTATCGCCCAGGGAGTCACTCATGGGTCCGACTACTCCTTGGCGGCCGCGTCGTTGACGGCGGCGACGATGCCCTCAGGCGTGTCCTGGCCGGAGAGCATGTTGACGACACCCTGGTTGAGGGCGTTGCCGACGTTCTGGCCGAACAGCGTGTCGAGCCAGACCTGGACGTACGCCGCGTCGTTGTACGCCGCGAGCACGTCGAGCAGGGCCGGGTCCGTCACGACGCCCTGGGCCTCCTGGCTGGCGGGCAGGGTCACGAACGCCTCGGCGTACGCCTCCTGGCGCTCCTGCGACATGAAGAAGTTGAGGAATGCCGCGCACTCCTCAGCGGGAGAGTCGGCGTGGCAGGAGTAGCCGTCGACGCCACCCATCATGGCGGTCGGGTCGCCCGCGCCGCCGTCGATGGCCGGGAAGGGGAACCAGCCGAGGTCGGCCTTCGGCTTCTGGTCCGGCGTGAGGTCGGCGATGACGCCCGGGTTCCAGGCGCCCATGAGCTCCATGGCGGCCAGGTCGTTGGCGATCAGGCCGGCCGACGAGGACGCGCTGCCCTGGGCCTCGGTGCTGAGGTAGCCCTCCTGGAACGGCTGCGTCTCGTTGAAGGCCTCGAGCTCCTCGGCCGCCTCCAGCCAGCACGGGTCGTCGAACGACATCGTGTCGGCGGCCTCCTGCATGACCTCCTGCGAGCAGCTGCGCAGCGCGTAGAAGTAGTACCAGTGGGCCGCCGGCCACGCCGCCTTGCCGCCGAGCGCGACGGGCGCGATGTCGATCGCCTTGAGCTTGGCGACGGCGTCGTCGAGCTCGGCCATCGTCGTGGGCGTGCCCTCGATGCCGGCCTGCTCGAACATCGTCTTGTTGTAGTAGATGCCGCCCGGGAGCACCGAGGTCGGCATGCCGTAGACCTTGCCGTCGATGGTGAACGCGTTGAGCGTCCCGCTGACGGCCGACTCCACGTCGTCGGCGATCAGGTCGGTGAGGTCGAGCGCCTGCCCGGCCTCGACCATGTCGGCGAGCTTGCCGCCGCCGCGCGCCATGAAGATGTCGGGCGCGTCGCCCGAGTTGAGGGCGGTCTGCAGCTTGCCGTCCATGTCCTCGTTCTGGATGGACTGGATCTCGATCTTGACGCCCGGGTTCTCCTCCTCGAAGAGCGCGGCCGTCTCGTCCCAGTACTCCTTGCCGGGGCCCGTGGTCGAGTTGTGCCAGAAGGTCAGCGTCACGTCGCCGTCCTCGCCACCGCCGCCACCGCCACCCCCGGTGTCGCCGCCGCCACAGGCGGCGAGGAGGGCGGTCGCCATCAGCAGCGCTGTCGGCGCCAGGAACTTCCGTGTGTTCATCAGTGGTCCTCTTCGTTGAGTAGCGGTGTGGTACAGCGTGTCCCCGGCGAGCGCCGTGGTGGGACACGCGGGGTGTCAGCGGGGTCGGACCGCACAGGGGGTGTCCGGGGTCTGGGCATCTGTGCCTGTTCCGCGCGGCCGCACGGCCGCCGTTCCGGTAGGGCTCGTCTTCGTCCGCACCGGATGCTCCTCTCACCGTCGACAGGGCTTGCGCGCCGAGCATCGCAAGTCCAAACCCGTCGTGTCAAACGATTTCGATACCGTTATCGAAACGCTATGCTCGGCGCCATGCAGCAACGCAGCCGCGTGACGATCAACGACGTCGCCCGGACGGCCGGGGTCTCCGTCGCGACGGTCTCCAAGGTCCTCAACGGGCGGTACGGCGTCGCGGTCGATACCTCGGCCCGGGTCAAGAAGGTCGTCGACGAGCTCGGGTACGAGTCCAGCCTCGTCGCGCGCAGCCTGCGCAGTCAGCGCACCAACGTCATCGGCATCCTCGTCGCCGAGTTCGAGCCGTTCAGCACGGAGCTGCTCAAGGGCACGAGCCAGGCCATCGCCGACACGGGCTACGAGCTCCTCGCCTACTCCGGCGGGGGGCGCGCGGGCGGCGACGTCGGCTGGGAGCGCCGCTACCTCTCGCGCCTCAGCGGGACCCTCATCGACGGCGCGGTCCTGGTGACGCCGACCGTGGTGGACGCGAGCAACGGGGTGCCGGTCGTGGCCGTCGACCCCCACACCGGCCCGTCCGGCATGCCGACGGTCGACTCTGACAGCCTTCGCGGGGCCGTCCTGGCCACCCAGCACCTCCTGGCCCTGGGACACCGGCGGATCGGCTTCCTCGGAGGGCGTCCCGACCTGGAGTCGGCCCGCCTGCGCGAGGAGGGGTACCGCACCGCGCTGCTCGAGGCGGGCATCGCCCCCGACCCGATGCTCATGCGCGTCGGTGGCTACCGCCCCGAGACGGCCGACCAGCCGGCGCACGAGCTGCTGACCCTGGCGGCGCGCCCGACGGCGATCTTCGCGGCGAACGACCTCTCCGCCATCCGCACGATGGAGGTCGCGCGCGGCCTCGGCCTGCGCGTGCCCGACGACCTCTCGGTCATCGGCTTCGACAACGTTCCGGAGTCGGCGATGACCGTCCCCGGGCTCACCACGATCAACCAGCCGATCCGGCGCATGGGGTCCGAGGCCATCCGGCTGCTGGTGGGTCTGATCGCCGGCGTCGCGGGCACCTCGACGCACCTCACGCTCCCGACGGAGCTCGTCGAGCGGGGCTCCTGCCGCGCGCTCTGACGACACTCGGCCAGCGCCTGACACCACAGCACCTCCCTCAGTCGCGCGCGGCCACCTCGGCCGTCGACTCCTGGCCCTCGCGGATGTGCCGCGTGACCCACGGGGCGATCGCCAGCAGGGCCAGGCCCGCCACGACGGCCACGGCGCCCGTGCCGCCGAAGAACGTCGCCTCGTCCATGCCCTCGGTGGCCGTGATGAGCTGGGCAGTGATGGCGTTGCCGGCCGCCGGCGCCAGGAACCACAGCGCCATGGCCTGGCTGCGGAACGCCCGCGGAGCCAGCAGCGTCGTGGCGGCGAGGCCGACCGGCGATAGGAAGAGCTCGCCGACGGTCTGGATCACGTAGACGACCAGCAGGACCCACGCGGGCGACGTGCCGTCGCCCGCCGCCGCGGCGGCGGCGGACAGCACCAGGAAGCTCACGCCGGCGAGCGAGAGGCCGATCGCGAACTTCACCGCCGTCGGCGGACGGTCGTCGAGCTTGACCCACATCCACGCGAAGACGGGCGCGAGGACCACGATCGCGGCGGGGTTGATCGACTGGAACAGCTCGGGCGAGATCGTCATGCCGAACACCTCGAGCTCCGTGCGGTCGGCCGCGTAGGCGGCCATGGTGCTCGCGGCCTGCTCGAAGATCATCCAGAACAGCATCGCCGCCACGAACAGCGGCACGTACGCGGCCAGGCGCGAACGCTCGGGCGCCGTCACCTTGGGCGAGCGGAACATGACGACGAAGTAGGCGACGGGCGCCGCGAAGGCGAGGAGCGACATCGCGTCGATGAAGGTCGTGACGTCGGTCTTGCCCGACCACAGCCGTGCGATGACGACGACCAGCAGCACGCCGACGGTGATGAACGCCGCCGTGCGCACCACGCCCGCGCGGTCCTCGGGGCGGATGGGGTTCGGGACGGCCTCGCCGGCGCCGCGGAGCTCCTTGCGCCCGAGGACGAAGAACACGAGGGCGATCGTCATGCCGACCGCCGCCACGGCGAAACCGGCGTGGAACCCGCCCCAGGCGCGCGCCGCGCCGACGAGGATCGGCGCGGCCAGCGAGCCGATGTTGATGCCCATGTAGAAGATCGAGAACGCCGAGTCGCGCCGCGGGTCCTCCCGCGAGTAGAGCTCGCCGACCATGCTGGAGACGTTGGGCTTGAGCAGGCCGGTGCCGATGGCGACCAGGGCGATGCCGATGTAGGACAGCGCCGGCACGGGGACGGCGAGCGCCACGTGGCCGGCCGCGATGATGACGCCGCCGTAGAGGGTCGAGCGCCGCGAGCCCAGCACCCGGTCCGCCAGCCAGCCACCCACCACGGACAGCAGGTAGACCGACGTGCCGTAGATGGCGACGAGCGCGGCCCCCGTGCCGGACGCGATGCCCAGGCCGCCGTCGGCCACGGCGTCCGTCAGGTAGTAGAGCAGGATCGCGCGCATGCCGTAGTAGCTGAACCGCTCCCACAGCTCCGTCGTGAAGAGCGTCATCAGCCCCCGCGGGTGACCGAAGAAGGTCCGTTCGCGCGGGGAGGGTGTCGCGGCGCCGGCGGTGTTCTGCTCACGCATGTGCTCCATCGTCCACCCGCGACGCCCCGAGCGTGCAACCGAGAAGGTTCGGCGTGACCGGCCTCACCCTGTGAGGCTGGTCACGGGGCCGTGGGGGTGCGATCGTGCTCGGTGCCCGCGGGCACGCCGACGGGCCGGCTCGAGGGACACGGGAGCGGCGATGACCGATACGCCGGCCCTGCTGCTGCGGCGGTTGCGCGCGGCGGGCGTCGGCGACGTCGTCGCGATCGAGCCGGCCCCGGGCGGGCTCGCCGCCGTCGCCGGGATCGCCCGCCGGGGCGACGGGACGTCGGTCTTCGTCAAGGCGTTCACCGAGCCGCCGCCGTCGGACGACGTGTTCGCGACCGAGGCGGCGGGCCTGGACGCGCTGCGCGCGCTGGGCGGCGTCGCGGTGCCCGAGGTGCTCGTCGTCAGCCGCGACCTGCTCGTGCTGTCCGTGCTGCGGCCGCGACCCCGCTCGGCGGCCTTCTGGGAGGACCTTGCACACGTCGTCGCGCAGCTCCACACGACCACCCACCCGCGGTTCGGCTGGCACCGCGACGGGTGGCTGGGACGGCGGCGGCAGGTCAACACGTGGGAGGACGACGGGTTCACCTTCTTCGCGCGGCACCGGCTGCTGCGGTGGCTCGACGAACCCCGGGTCCGGGCCGCCCTGGACGAGGCCGACAGGTCCGCGTTGGAGCGGCTGTGCGCCCGGCTGCCCGAGCTGCTCCCGGACCGTCCGGCCTGCCTCACGCACGGCGACCTGTGGACGCAGAACGTGCTCGCCACGCCCGGCGGCGCGCCGGCGCTCATCGACCCCGCCGTCTCCTACACCTGGGCGGAGGTCGACCTCGCCCACCTGTGGACCACGGCGCCGCCGCCCGAGGCCGAGGCGTTCTTCGGCCGCTACGCGGAGCTGACGTCGCTCGACCCGGGCTGGCGGGCACGCATGCCGATCCTGCAGCTGCGCCAGCACCTGGCCGTGGTCGCGCAGCTCGACCCCGACTGGGGGGCCGCCGACCAGGTCCGCGCGACCCTGGCCCCCTTCCGCCGCCGGTGACCCGCCGGCCCACCCCGGCCAGCCCCTCGCCCACCCGCCGAGTTCGCCCGTTCCACGCCAGCACGTCCGCTGGGCAGGACGTGGTGGCGTGGAACGGACGTGCTCGGGGGCGACGGGACGGGAGCCGGGGGCTCAGGTGCGGGCGACGACGTTCTCCGGCTCGTCGCCAGCGGTGAGCCGGACGAGCTGGCGGCGCAGGAGGCGGACGAGTCGCGGGGTGGTGGCGTCCGTGTGGCCGCCGAGGTGCGGCGTGACGATCGCGCCCGGCGCGGACCACAGCGGGTGGCCGGCCGGCAGCGGCTCCGGGTCCGTGACGTCGAGCGCCGCGCGCAGGCGCCCGCGCTGGAGCTCGGCGACCAGCGCGTCGGTGTCCACCACCTTGCCGCGACCCACGTTGACCAGCAGCGCACCGTCGGGCATGCGCGCGAGGAACTCGGCGTCGACCAGGCCCTCGGTCTCCGGCGTCAGCGGCGTGACCAGCACGACGATGTCGACGTCCGGCAGCAGGTCGTGGACGTCGGCGATCGCGTGCACCTGGACCCCGTCGTCGACGCGGGCCGAGCGGGCGACCATGACGACGTCGGTCTCGAAGGCCTCGAGGCGCCGGCGCACCGCGGAGCCGATGGCCCCGGCACCGACGACCATGACGCGGCGGTCGGCGAGCGACGAGCGGCGCCGCGGCGCCCACTCCTCGCGGCCCATGGCGCGCACCGCGTCGTCGATCCCGCGCTGCGAGGCGAGCACCAGCCCCAGGGCGAGCTCGGCGGTCCCGTCGTCGTGGATGCCGCGGCCGTTGCACAGCAGCACGCCCGGCGGCATCTGCGGCAGCGCGTGCTCGTAGCCGGCGCTCGCGAGCTGGACCACGCGGACCTTCGGCAGCGCCCGCACGCGCGCGAAGCCCTCGTCGTCGATCGAGCTGTTGGGCAGCACGACGAGGTCGACCTCACCCGCCTCGGGCAGGTCCGCCCGCAGGTCCCACGCGAGCACCCGGACGCCGTCGGGCAGGTCACCGCCCGTGAGGCGGTCGCGGACGTCGGTGCTGGGGACGGTGACGGTCAGCATGGGGCGGAGGGCTCCTTCGATCGGCGGGGACGGCCGCGCCGCGGCGCGGGCCTGCCCCATCCTCCCTGGTCCCGGACGCCCCCGCGTCACGGGCGACCCGTCAGCGGTCGTCCCCGCGCAGCGCCCGCCGCTCGGCCTCGGCGGCGAGCCGCGCGCGCTCGTCGGCCGCGAGCACCGCCGCCTGCGCGTCCCGCCAGGCGCGGTGCTCCTCGTCGAGGATCCCCATGACGATCGCGTCGCACCAGCGGTCGCCGTCCCGGTGCGCATCGCGCAGCCGGCCCTCGACGACGAAGCCGAGGGACTCGTACAGCATCCGGGCGCGCGGGTTGATGCTCAGGACCTCGAGCGAGACGCGGTGCAGGCCGAGCCCCTCCGGCGCCTCGGCGAAGGCGTGGCGCAGGACGAGCTCGATCGCCTCGCCGCCGAAGCCGCGCCCCCGCTGACCCGGCCGCATGGACAGCCGCAGGTTGGCGTTCGCGGAGTGGGCGTCGACGTCGGTCAGGACGATCTCGCCGAGGAACTCGTCGGAGCCGTGCGTGACGGCCCAGTCGAGCCGGCCCTCGCGGTCGGCGACCGTCGCGCACCACTCCTCCACCTGCGCACGCGTGAACGACGTCGTCGTCCCGGTCATCCGCAGGCCCTCGAGGTCCTCGAGCATCTCCCAGACGTGGTCGGCGTCCTGCGGCCCGATGGGCCGCAGGCGCACCAGCTCGCCGTCGATGACCGGGACCGTCGTCACGGCCTCAGCCCTGCCCGACGCGCTCGAGCACCAGCTCCCGGACGCGAGCGGCGTCCGCCTGCCCGCGCGTGGCCTTCATGACGGCCCCGATGATCGCCCCGACCGGGCCCAGGTTCCCGCCCCGGACCTTCTCGGCGATGTCCGGCTGGGCGGCGAGCGCCTCGTCGACGGCCGCGATCAGGGCGCCGTCGTCGGAGACGACCTCGAGCCCGCGCGCGACGACGACCTCCTCGGGCGAGCCCTCCCCCGCGAGCACGCCGGCGAGCACCTGGCGCGCGAGCTTGTCGTTGATCCGCCCGGAGTCGACCAGGCCCTGGAGCTGGCCGATCTGCTCGGGCGTGACGGGAAGGCTCGCGAGCTCGACGCCGTCGGTCTTGGCGGTGCGGGCGAGCTCGCCCATCCACCACTTGCGCGCGGCGGCGGGTGCCGCGCCCGCGGCGACGGTCGCCTCGATGAGCTCGACCGCGCCCGCGTTGACGACGTCGCGCATCTCGGCGTCGGCGTAGCCCCACTCGGCCTGGAGCCGACGACGCCGCACGGTGGGCGCCTCGGGCAGCGTCGCGCGGATCTGCTCGACCCACTCCCGGCTCGGGGCGACCGGGACCAGGTCCGGCTCGGGGAAGTAGCGGTAGTCCTCGGCGTCGGACTTGATGCGGCCCGACGTCGTCACGCCCGTGTCCTCGTGCCAGTGCCGGGTCTCCTGGACCACGGTGCCGCCGGCGTCGAGCACGCCGGCCTGGCGCGAGACCTCGTAGCGCACCGCGCGCTCCACCGACCGGAAGCTGTTGACGTTCTTGGTCTCGGTGCGGGTGCCCAGGGGGGACTCGGGCGTCGGCCGCAGCGAGACGTTGACGTCGGCGCGGACGTTGCCGCGCTCCATGCGCGCCTCGGAGACCTCGAGCCCGCGGAAGATGTCGCGCAGGGTCTGCACGTAGGCGCGCGCGACCTCGGGCGCCCGGGCACCGACGCCCGTGATGGGCCGCGTGACGATCTCCACGAGCGGGATCCCGGCCCGGTTGTAGTCGACGAGCGAGTACTCGGCGCCGTGGATGCGCCCGGTGGCTCCGCCGACGTGCGTGTTCTTGCCCGCGTCCTCCTCCATGTGCGCGCGCTCGATCTCGACGCGCACGACGGTGCCGTCCTCGAGCTCGACGTCCAGGTAGCCGTCGAACGCGATCGGCTCGTCGTACTGGGAGGTCTGGAAGTTCTTCGGCACGTCCGGGTAGAAGTAGTTCTTCCGCGCGAACCGGCACAGCTCGGCGATCTGGCAGTTGAGCGCCAGACCGATCTTGATCGCGGACTCGACAGCCTTGCCGTTGAGCGACGGCAGGGCGCCCGGGAGGCCGAGCGAGACCGGCGTGACCTGCGTGTTGGGCTCCGCGCCGAACACGGTCGGCGCGGCGTCGAACATCTTGGTCGCGGTGCCGAGCTCGACGTGGACCTCGATGCCGATGACCGGGTCGTACCGGTCCACGGCGTCGTCGTAGTCGACGAGGTCGGTGGTCTGGGCGCTCATCGGACGCTCCCCTCTGCCGGCACGTCGGCCGGGACGGTCGGCACGGAGGTGGGCACCTCGGGGGCCTGCGCGAGCAGCGGGCCGCCCCAGCGCGCCTCGAGGAGTGCCTCGAGCGCCGCGCCGACGCGGTACAGCCGGTCGTCGGCGCGCGCGGGGGCCAGGATCTGGAAGCCGGCCGGCAGGCCGTCGTCGGACAGCCCGCTGGGCAGCGACATGCCGGGCACCCCGGCGAGGTTCGCCGGGATGGTGGCGACGTCGTTGAGGTACATCGCGAGCGGGTCGTCGAGCTTCTCCCCCAGCCGGAACGCCGTCGTGGGCGCCGTCGGCGAGACCAGGACGTCGGCCTGCTCGAACGCGGCCGCGAAGTCGCGCTGGATGAGCGTGCGGACCTTCTGCGCGCTGCCGTAGTACGCGTCGTAGTACCCGGACGACAGGGCGTAGGTGCCGAGGATGATGCGGCGCTTGACCTCGTCGCCGAAGCCGGCCCCGCGGGTCGCCCCCATGACGCGCTCGGCGGTGACCGGACCCTCGGTGGGCTCGACGCGCAGGCCGAAGCGCATGCCGTCGAACTTCGCCAGGTTGCTCGACGCCTCGCTCGGCAGGATGAGGTAGTACGCCGCGAGCGCGTACCCGAAGTGCGGGCACGAGACCTCGACGACCTCGGCGCCGGCGCCGCGCAGCAGCTCGAGGGACTCCTCGAACCGGGCACGCACGCCGGGCTGGTAGCCCTCGCCGTCGAGCTCTCGCACGACGCCGACGCGCACGCCGGTCAGGTCGCCCGAGCGTCCCTGCAGCGCGGCGTCGACCAGCGAGGGCAGCGGCTCGGGCAGCGACGTCGAGTCGCGCGGGTCGTGCCCGCCGATGACCTCGTGCAGCAGCGCGGCGTCGAGCACCGAGCGCGTCACCGGGCCCGCCTGGTCGAGGCTCGAGGCGAGGGCGATGAGGCCGTAGCGCGAGACCCCGCCGTACGTCGGCTTGACGCCCACCGTGCCGGTGACGGCGGCGGGCTGGCGGATCGAGCCGCCGGTGTCCGTGCCGATGGCCAGCGGTGCCTCGTAGCCGGCGACGGCCGCGGCGCTGCCGCCGCCCGAGCCGCCGGGGATGCGGTCGAGGTCCCACGGGTTGTGGGTCGCGCCGTACGCGGAGTGCTCCGTCGAGGAGCCCATCGCGAACTCGTCCATGTTGGTCTTGCCGAGGATCGGCAGGCCGGCCGCGCGCAGGCGCTCGACGAGCGTCGCGTCGTAGGGCGGGACCCAGCCCTGCAGGATCCGCGAGCCCGCCGTCGTCGGCATGCCCTTGGTCACCATGACGTCCTTGACGGCGACCGGGACACCCGCGAGCGGGTGGAGCGTCTCGCCGGCGGCGCGGCGCGCGTCGACGTCCCGCGCGGTGGCGAGCGCCTCCTCGTGCGCGACGTGCAGGAAGGAGTGCAGCGCGCCGTCGACGGCGTCGATGCGGTCCAGGTGCGCCTGCGTGACCTGGACGCTGGTGACCGTCCCGGCGCGCAGGAGCTGGGCGAGCGCCGCGGCGCTCAGCCTCGTGAGGTCGCTCGTGGCGCCGACCTCGGCGCCCTCCAGCGCGGCCTCCTGCGTGGCGGCGGCGTCAGCCGCGGTCCCCGTGGCGCCCTCGGCACCGGCGGCGTGGCGTCCGGGCATCAGTCCTCCTCCAGGATCTGCGGGACGGCGAAGCGTCCCCCCTCGGCCGCGGGTGCCCCGGCGAGGGCGTCGGCCACGGGCAGCGGCTCCTCGGGCACGTCGTCGCGGAAGACGTTCGTCAGGGGAAGCGGGTGGCTCGTCGCGGGGACGTCCGGGGTGGCGATCTCGCTGACCCGGGCGACCGACTCGACGATGACGTCGAGCTCGCCCGCGAGGCGGGTCACCTCGGCGTCCGTCAGGTCGATCCGGGCGAGCGCCGCCAGGCGCGCGACCTCGTCGCGGTTGATGGTGGACATGGCGGCGAGTCTAGTGGGGAGCCCCGCAGCCCGGTCCGCAGGGTGGGGCTGGCCCTACCCTGGGTCCGCCGGCTCGCAGGATCGCGGCCCGCACCCGCGCTCGTGAGGATCGAGGGCATGACGAACCACGCCGAGCCGCTCCCCGTCCCGCCCGCCGCGGCCGCCCCGGCCGCCGCGCCGGCCCGGCCGCACGCCGAGGGCACGTCGGTCGTCCGTCAGGCGCTGCGCGACACCTGGTACCTGCTCGCCGGCCTGCCCGTCGCGCTCGTGGCCTTCACGGTCGCGGTGGTCGGGCTGTCGCTGGCCGCCGGGCTGCTCGTCACGGTCGTCGGGATCTTCGTGGCGGTCGGGACCCTCTACGCCACGACGGCGTTCGGACACCTCGAGCGCGTGCGCCTCGCGGCGCGCGGCACCGAGCTGGCACCGATCGTCTTCCAGCAGGCCTCGGGACGGGGCCTGCGTCGCGCCCTGGTGCCGCTGCGCGACCCGCGGCGCTGGGCGACGCTCCTGCACGCCCTCGGCGCGCTGCCCCTGGCGAGCGCGACGTGGTCGGTCGCGCTCACGTGGTGGGCCGGGGCGCTGGGCGGCCTCACCTACTGGTTCTGGGAGCGCTGGCTCCCCGACGCCGACTCGAGCACGACGCTGGCGGAGCTCCTCGAGCTGCCGGTCAGTGAGTCGGTGCTCAACCTCGTCCTCGGCCTCCTGCTCGCCCTCACGCTCCCGGCGGTGCTGCGCGCCTGCGCCGCGGTGCACGCCGGCTGGGCCCGGCTGCTCCTCACCGGGGCGTCGCGCGCCGCGCTCGAGGCCGAGGTGCAGGACCTCACCGACCGCCGCTCCTCGGCGGCGGCCGCCGAGGCCCACTCGCTGCGCCGCCTCGAGCGCGACCTGCACGACGGGCCGCAGCAGCGCCTCGTGCGCCTCGCGATGGACCTCTCGGTGGCGGAGCGCCGCCTCACCGAGGACCCCGACGCGGCACGCGCGCTGCTGGGGTCCGCGCGGGAGCAGGCGGCCGAGACGCTCGCCGAGATCCGGGCGCTCTCGCGCGGCATCGCGCCGCCCGTCCTCGCCGACCGCGGGCTCGCCGCCGCCGTCAGCGCGGTCGCGGCCCGGTCCACCGTCCACGTGACGGTCGACGTGGCACTGCCGGACGGGTCCCGCCCCTCGCCGTCGACCGAGAACGCCGCGTACTTCGTCGTCACCGAGGCCCTGGCCAACGTCGCCAAGCACGCCCGGGCGAGCCGGGCGGAGGTGCGGGTGCGGCTCGCCTCGTCCGACCGGGCGCCTGGCGACGACGACGGCGGCGCGACGCCCGACGCGGCCGCGCGCCGGGTCGTGGTCGAGGTGCACGACGACGGCGTCGGCGGCGCCGCGCTCGCGAAGGGGCACGGCCTCGCCGGGCTGGCCGACCGGGTCCAGGGGCTCGGCGGCACGCTGGCCGTCACGAGCCCGGACGGCGGCCCGACGGTCGTGACCGCGACCCTGCCGTGGGCCTGAGCGGGGACAGGTCGGCGCAGCACGGCACACTGGCCCGCATGCGCATCCTGCTCGCCGAGGACTCCGTGCTGCTGCGCGAGGGCCTTGTCCGGCTGCTCGAGGAGGCGGGGCACACGGTGGTCGCCGCCGTGGACCACGCCGACGCCGTCGTGCCGGGCGTGACGGAGCACCGGCCCGACGTCGCGGTGCTCGACGTGCGGATGCCACCGACCTTCACCGACGACGGGCTGCGCGCGGCGGTCGCGGCACGGGCGGCGGTCCCCGGGCTGGGCGTCCTCGTGCTCTCGCAGTACGTCGAGGAGTCCTACGCGCGGGACCTGCTCGCCGACGGCCGCGGCGGCGTCGGCTACCTGCTCAAGGACCGCGTGCAGGACCTCGACGCGCTCGAGGACGCCCTCGCGCGCGTCGCGGCGGGCGGCACCGTGCTGGACCCGGACGTCGTCGCGCAGCTGCTCGTCCAGTGCCGGCCCGCCGACCCGGTCGACACCCTGACCCCGCGCGAGCGCGAGGTGCTCGCGCTCATGGCCGAGGGCCGCTCGAACGGCGCGATCGCGCAACGGCTGGTGGTCAGCGGCGGCGCCGTCGAGAAGCACGTGGCCAACGTGCTCGCCAAGCTCGGCCTCGAGCCGGCGGCAGAGGACAACCGCCGCGTGCTCGCGGTCCTGGCCTGGATGCGCGGGGCGCGGGCCTGAGGACCGCCCGGCCCTGCGAGCGCCCGGTGGCCGATCCCTAGCCGGCGAGCGCGGCGGGAGGCGGCGCAGCCGGCATGCCCGCGGGCACGGCGGGCGTGCGGGCCGCGCCGTAGGTGAGCCGCC
>NZ_JACEXH010000272.1:0-2896 GCF_014525465.1 Actinotalea sp. JY-7885
GGGCGCCCGCGCGACCGGCGCCGCGCTGAGCACCACGGGCGGCACCGGCACGGCCGTCGCCACCGTGCCGGGCACCTCGGTCCCCCTGCCCACCGGCCGCCCGACGCCCCGCCGGATGCGGCTCGTCGCCCTCGGGCTGGTCGCCGTGGGAGTGCTCGTCGGGCTCGTCGGCGCCTGGTCGTTCAGCAACGCGGACGCGGCGCTCGAGCGCGCCGACGCCAACGCGGCCCAGCTGGTCCGCCTCCAGGAGCTGCAGACCCGGCTCGTCAGCGCCGACGCGAGCGCGACCAACGCCTTCCTCGTGGGCGGGCTCGAGCCGCCGGACCGGCGCGCGGTCTACGACGACGCGATGACGACCGCCGCCGAGCTGGTGGCGCAGGCCGCGCGCGCGCAGCCGGCCGACGGCACCGCCCTCGCGGCCCTGAACGTGGCGATGCTCGACTACGCCGCCGACGTCGAGCAGGCCCGGGCCGCGAACCGCCAGGGCCTGCCGGTGGGGGCGCAGTACCTGCGCAACGCCAGCGCCACGCTGCGCGCTGACGCGCTGCCGGTCCTCGCCGCGCTGATCGAGGCCAACGAGGACCGCGTGAGCTCGGAGTTCGGTGCCGCCCGGGCGGCCTGGATCCCGGTGGTCCTGGTCTCGCTGCTGGCCCTCGGCGCCGTCGTCGCCGCCTCGGTGTGGCTCGCGCGCCGCACGCACCGCTACCTCAACCTGCGGCTCGTCGGGGCGGGCGTGGTGCTGCTCGTGCTGCTCGTCGGGTCCACCGTGACCCTGGGCTCGGTGTCCACGGCCGTCGACCGCACGCGCGTCGGGGACTTCGCGGCCGCCAGCGCCCTGTCCCGCGCGCGCCTCGCGGCCTACGACGCCAAGGCGAACGAGAGCCTCACGCTCATCTCGCGCGGGTCCGGCGCCGCGTTCGACGAGGCGTGGGAGGCGTCGAGCGCCATCACGCTCGACACCCTGCGCGACGCGCACGTCGCCGGCGCGGAGGACCTCCGGTCCGCGTGGGACACCTACGCCACCAGCCACTACCTGGTGCGCGACGCCGACGCCGCGGGTGAGTGGGACCTCGCCGTCGAGGACGCGACGAGCGACGCCGAGGACTCCGTCAACGCGACCTTCGCCGCGTTCGACGCCCGGACGGCCGACGCGCTCGCGGAGGCCTCGCAGGGGACGTCGGACACCCTGGCGGAGGCGCGCAGCGGGCTCGGCCTCGCCGTGTGGCTCGCCGCCCTCGCCGGGCTCGCGGTGGCCGGGCTGTCCTGGACCGGCTTCGCCCGACGGATCGAGGAGTACCGGTGAGCGCGACCACCCGAGGAACCCGCGGCGTCACGATCCGCCGCGCCGTCGCCGCGCTCGCGGTGGCGGCCGCGACCGTGCTGACGGGCTGCACGTCCGGGGCGTACCCGGAGACGGCGGTGCCGACCCCCGAGCCGACGGCGCCGGCCGACCCCCCGGCCGCCGCCGAGCCCGCGCAGTGCGCCGACCCGCTCATGTCCTACGCCCCGCAGGGGCCCCCGCCCCCGCCCGGCCAGGTGCCCGACGGGTCGACGATGGCGGAGATCCGTGACTCCGGCCGCCTGGTCGTCGGGGTCTCGGCCGACTCGCTCCTGCTGGGTGCGCGCGACCCGATCTCGGGCCAGATCCAGGGCTTCGACATCGACATGGCCCGGCTGGTCGCCGAGGCGGTCACGGGCAGTGCCGACCGCCTCGAGCTGCGGGTCATCACGGCCGCCCAGCGCCTGCCGCTGCTCCAGGACGGCACCGTGCACCTCGTGGCGCGCAACCTGAGCATCACGTGCGACAGGTGGGAGGAGATCGCGTTCTCCGCCGAGTACTACCGCTCGGGCCAGAAGCTCCTCGTGCCGCTCGAGTCGACCGCGATGTCGCTGGACGACCTGGCCGGCCAGCGCGTGTGCGCTCCCGCGGGCTCGACGAGCCTCGCCAAGCTCGAGGAGTTCGAGCAGGTCGAGGCCGTGCCGGCGGCCACCCACACCGACTGCCTGGTGCGCTTCCAGCAGGGCGAGGTCGACGCCATCACGGGTGACGACACCGTCCTGGCCGGACTCGTCGCGCAGGACCCCTACGCCAAGGTCGTCGGCGAGGCGTTCACCGCCGAGCACTACGGCCTGGGCATGAACGCGGACGACGTCGACCTCGTGCGCTTCGTCAACGCCGTGCTGGACCAGGCGAAGGCCGACGGCACCTGGACGGCGTCGTACGACCGGTGGCTCGCCGACGCCCTCGGCGCCGCCCCCGCGCCCCCGGCGTCGGTGTACGGACGATGACGCGTGCGAGCCGGTGACACCGTGAGCGCGCCGCCCGTCGCGCCCGACGCGCCCGCCGCGTGGGGTCGCCCGGTCGCGCCCACCGCCATGGCGGGCTACCTCGAGCGGCTCGCGGCGTGGCGCGACGCGCGCCGGTCCGAGCTCGACGCGCTGGACCGGGCGGCGCTCGCCTCCACCGACGACCTCACGGGTGACGTCACGCTCGCGATGGCCCTGTGGCAGTCCGTGGCCACGCGCCACGACGAGCTCGTGCGCGTGTGGGACGGCGGGCGCGTCGGCAGGGTCGAGCTCGCCCGCCTCAGCGCGATGATCTGGGGCCGGTCCGACGCCGCCGTGGTCGCCACGGGCGGCGCCGCGCCCGCGACCACGGGGGTGTCCCTGCCCGAGGCGTGCCGCCTGTCCGACGCCGTGACCGCCCAGCTGCGCCGCCGGCTCGCGCTCGAGACCGTGTCCGCCGACCTCGCCGGGCACCTCGCGGCGCTCCGCGCGAGCGTCGAGCGGATCCGGGACCTCGTCGCGGCCGCACCCGCGGGCCGCGCCCGCACCGAGGCGACCGCCGTGCTCGGGCGGCTCTCGGAGCGGGTCGACGACGTCACGGCGCGCGCCC
>NZ_JACEXH010000273.1:0-2896 GCF_014525465.1 Actinotalea sp. JY-7885
CGCCGCGCCGGTCCTGTGCCTGGTCGCGGGCGCGACACTCGCGCTGCGCCTGCTCCCGCGCGTCGCCGCGCTCGCGGAGCGCCACGCGGCGCGCTCGCGCCGCCTCGTGGTCCCGCTGGCGGCCTGGGACGTCGCACGACGGCGGCACTCGGGCGCGGGCTCCTTCCTCCTCGTCCTCGCGAGCGCCGCGACCGTGCTCGCCCTCACCGGGCAGGCGACCTGGGCGCGGTCGCAGCAGGACCAGGCCGGTGCCCAGGTGGGCGCGGAGCTCGTCGTCACGTCGGCGGAGCTCGCGCCGCTCAGCGCCGGACCCGCCCTCGCCGAGGCGACGGGCGGGACGCCGTCGGCCGTGCTGCAGCGGCCGGTCGGCCTCGGGTCGCGGGCGGGGGGCGAGCAGGCGGGGGAGCCGGCGCAGCTGCTCGCGGTCGACCTCGCCGGACCCGGGCTGCAGGTGGGCCGCCCGCCGCCCGGCACGACGTGGTCCCAGGCGACCGCGGGTGCGGCGCCCACCGGTGACTCCCCGGCCCCGGTGCTCCTCCCCGTGACCGACGACCTGCGCGTGCGCCTGACCGGCACGGTCCGGGACACGACGACGCTGCTCGCGGCGCCGTCGCTGGTCGTGCAGGACCGGTGGGGGGACCAGGCGGTGCTCGCGGGCGCGCCGGTGCCCCTGGACGGCCGGACGCACGAGGTCCGGGTCGCGCTCGGCGAGCCGCCGGGTGAGGGGCCCGGCGGGGGGCCCGGTGGCGCAGCCGTCGCCGCCCCGCTGCACGTCGTGGCCGTGCGGCTCGCCCTCACCCTCGCCGACGGTGCGGACCCCCCGGCGACGGACCGCACGGCGCGGACCGCGGTCGAGGTGGAGCTCGTCGGGGCGTCCACCTCGCAGGGGGCCGGGCCGGCGCAGTGGTCCGGTGCGCGGGAGCCGGGTGACTTCCAGGTGGTCCGTAACGCCGCCGCGAGCCAGCAGGGCGGCGCCGACGGCGTCGTCCTGACCGCGACCGCCTCGGTGTCCCCCGTGGGCGTCCTGTGGGAGGGCGGGGACCTGCTGGTCGTCGCCGGCCCGCCGGTGACGGACCTGCCCGTCGTCGTCACCCGCGCGCTCGCGGACGGGCTGGGTCTCGAGCCCGGGTCGAGGCTGTCCGTCACGGTGGGTCTCTCGGCGGTCGACGCCGTCGTAGCGTCCGTCGTGCCCTACCTCCCCGCGGTGTCCGACGGACCCGCCGTCCTGGCCGACCGCTCCACGCTGGCACGCGCCCTGCTGGGCAGGCACGACCTCGCCGGCCTCACCGACCGGTGGTGGGTCGCCGACGTGCCGGACCCCCGGGCGGCGACGCAGGCGGTCGCCGACGCCGGCCTGGGACGCGCGGTCACGAACGAGGGCACCGCGGCGGAGCTCCACGACGGCCCGCTGCCGCGCGTCCTGCGGCTGGGGACGGCCGTGCTCCTGGTCGCGGGGATCGTGCTCGCGCTCCTCGGCACGGCCGCGCGGGTCGCCGCGGCCGTCGGCGCGCGGGCGGTCGAGGTCGCGCGCCTGCTCGGCCTCGGCCTGTCCCGTCGCTCGGTGCTGTCCGCGTTCGTGCTCGAGCACGCGGCGACGTCGCTGGTGGCCGTGCTCGCCGGGACGGTGGTGGGCGCCGTCGTCTCCTGGCTGACGTCGCCGCTCCTGGTGGTCTCGAGCACCGGCGAACGGCCCGTGCCCGACGCCGTCCTCGTGTGGCCGGCCACCGCGCTGGCGGTGGCCGTGGCGGTGCTCGTGCTCGGGTCGACGGCGGTCGTGGTGCCGGTCGCGGCGGCGGCGGTGCGCCGCGCGGGTGCCACCCACCTGCGCATGGACGCGGCCCCATGAGGGCGCCCGCAGGGCATGGGCACCGACGGCCCGGCCGCGCACGCCTCCCGCGCCTCGGCGCCGCGTGGGACGCGCAGCTGCGCACGTCGCGGTCGGACGTCCGACCCCTGGCCCTGGTCGCGGTGGCGCTCGTCCTGACGCTGCTGCTCGCCGACGCCGCGCCCCGGCTCCTCACGCGCGTCGCGGACGAGACCGTCCGGACGGCCGTCGCCGGGGCCGCCACGGCCGGCCTCACCGTCTCGGCACGCCTGCCCGAGCGCGCCGTGGAGACCGGCCGCGACCCGAGCACGGGCGAGCAGCTGCCGGACCTCGCGGCCCAGATCGCCGACGCGCTGCCCGCGGAGCTGGTCGCCGTCCTCGGCCCGCCCGTCGCCACGGTCTCGACGGCCGAGCTGCACGCCGCCCTCCCGGGCGGCGGCGAGGCCCTGATGCGGATGGCCTACACCTGGCGGGACGGGGAGCCGGGCGTCGAGTGGGTCGAGGGCGTCGCGCCCGGGAGCTCCCGCGGCGGCGACCTGAGCGCGGGCGGACCGGAGGCGTGGCCGGTCGAGGTCGGCCTCGCGGCGCCGGTCGCCGAGCTGCTCGGCGCGCGGGCGGGCGAGCCGTTGACCGTGGCCGGTCCGGACCGGGTCCCGCTCGACGTCACGGTGACCGGCATCTTCCGTGCGCAGGACCCGCGCGACCCCGTCTGGTCCGGGGTGCGGGGCATGCTCGAGCCGGTCGTGCGAGGCAGCGGTGCGGGCCTCACGACGACGGTCGGTGCCTACCTGTCGGTCACGTCGGTCCCCGACGCGCGGGTCGCCCTGCTCGCCTCGCCGTCCGGGGTCTCGCGGTCCATCACCTTCCCGCCGCGCGCCGAGGCCTTCGACCTGGCGGGCCTCGAGACGGTCGCGCAGCTCGCGGGGGGTGCCGAGGCCGCGCCGCAGGCGCTCGCCGTGCCGGGTCCGCGTCCGACGGTCACGACGACCCTGGACACCGTCCTGCGGGCGGCCGCGGCGCGCGTCGGCGCCGCGGGCGCGCAGGCGGCGGTGGTGCTCGTCGGCGTGCTCG
>NZ_JACEXH010000274.1:0-2791 GCF_014525465.1 Actinotalea sp. JY-7885
AGCGGGTACGCGCGGTGGGCCGCGTCCCGCAGCCCGTCCACCAGCGCGGCGAGCTCGGCGCGGGGCGCCGTCGGGCCGGGCGACGCGAGCCGACCCGCCCAGGCCGCTGCGCGCTCCCAGTCGACCTGGATCGGCGCGACGTCGGCGCTCGTCGCGGCGGTGGTCACGGCAGGACCGCGAGCTGCTGGACGAAGCCGTCGATGGCCGCGCGCGGCGCGGTCTGGCCGCGGGGCGTCGCCTCGGCGAGGACGGCGAACGCGAGCAGCCGCCCGGAGGAGGTCTGGACCGTGCCGGCGAGCGACGTGACGTTCGGCAGGCTGCCGGTCTTCGCGCGCACCAGGCCCCGCGCGGGTCCCGCGCCGAACCTCTCCGCGAGGGTGCCCTGCCAGCCGGAGACCGGGAGGTCGACCAGGACCGGCAGGAGCTTGGGGTTGGCGGGATCCGCGGCGGCCGCGACCAGACCGGTGAGCAGGGCGGCCGGCAGCGCGGACCCGGCGGCGAGCCCGCTGCAGTCCGCGAGCACCGCGCCCTGCGTCGGGAGCCCCTGCCGCCCCAGCTCGGCGACGACGGCGCTCGTCGCGCCCTCGAAGCTGCCCGGCAGGCCGTGCTCGATCGCGACGAGGCGGCCCAGCACCTCGGTGATGGTGTTGTCGGAGACCTGCACGGCGTAGCGCACGATCTCGCGGACGGGCGCCGACTCGACGCGCGCGAGCTCGAGCGCGTCCGCGGGCGCGGCGGCGCGGGTCGGCGCACCGGCGACGGCGATGCCCTGCTCCGTGAGCAGCTGGGCGAACGTCTGAGCGGTCTGCAGCGCGGGGTCCGGGTAGCGCGGCGGGTACTCGCCGGGCCGGATCTTCGCGATGTCGATCCCCAGCGGCGCGACGGCCGCGACGAAGCCGTCAGCGACGTCGGACGGGTCCCACGCGGGGTGGATGGCAGGCCCGGAGAACAGCGTGTCGTCCAGCTCGAGCGCCACCTGGCTCACGCCCGCGAGCCGGAGCTCGCGGGCGGTCTCCGCCGCGAGGTCGACGAGCCCGGCTCGGCCGACGACCGCGTCCGGCTGCCCCGCCCCCGCGGTGAGCATCATGTCGCCGCCGCCCACGAGCACGAGCCGACCGGGCTCCGGCTGGACGACCGTCGTGTCCAGGGTCCGCTCGGGCCCCAGCGCGGTGATCGCGGCGAGCGCGCCGAGCATCTTGGCGGTGGACGCCGGGACGCGCGGGGTCGCCCCGTCCACGTCGGCCAGCACCTCGCCGCTGAGCACGTCCGTGACCACGACGCCGGTCGAGGTGCCCAGGCGGGGGTCCGCGACCAGGTCCCGCGCGAGCGCCGTGACCTCCGTGGCCCCCGGTCCCGGGGCCGCCGGGTCGAGCGCCGGCACGACGGGGTCGACGTCGGGGGCCGGCACGGCGCCCGGCGCCGTCGGGAAGGGCGCGGCCGGCGCGGGGACCGGCTCGAGCGTGACCAGACCCGGCACGACGTCGTACGCGTCGGCCGCCGCGTAGCCGCCGGCCCCCAGGAGCAGCGTCACCGTGAGCGCCCCGGCCACCCTGCCCGCCCTGCTCATCCGCACCTCCCGCGTCGCCGCGGTGCCCCGCCCGCCTGCCGGTGCGCCACACTAGTCCCAGCACACCGCCGACCGTGGCGGCTACACCCCTGGGAGCGCACGTGGAGTTCGACGTCACCATCGAGATCCCGAAGGGTCAGCGCAACAAGTACGAGGTGGACCACGAGTCCGGCCGCATCCGGCTGGACCGCATGCTCTTCACCTCGACGCGCTACCCCGACGACTACGGGTTCATCGAGGGCACCCTCGGCGAGGACGGCGACCCGCTGGACGCGCTCGTGCTCCTGGAGGAGCCGACGTTCCCGGGCTGCCTGATCCGCTGCCGCGCACTGGGCATGTTCCGGATGCGCGACGAGGCGGGCGGCGACGACAAGGTGCTGTGCGTGCCGACCGGCGACCAGCGCGCGTCGTGGCGCCAGGACATCGACGACGTCAGCGAGTTCCACCGGCTCGAGATCCAGCACTTCTTCGAGGTCTACAAGGACCTGGAGCCCGGCAAGTCGGTCGAGGGCGCCCACTGGGTCGACAAGGCCGCGGCCGAGCAGGAGATCCGCAACTCGATCCAGCGCGCGGCGGACACCGGCTACTACGAGAAGCACGGTCAGCACTGACGCGTCGCTCCCGACGAGAGGCCGCACCACGAGAGGCCGCCCCGACCTGACGTCGGGGCGGCCTCTCGTGCGTACGGGCTGCGGCGCGGGCGCTGCCGACCGCTCAGGGCCGGCCGGCGTACGGCATGGTGCCGGCCCAGCGGATCGACGTGACGCGCACGTTGACCCCCGGCCGCGGCGCCTCGACCATCTGACCGTTGCCGACGAACATCGCGACGTGGGTGATGCTGCCGGGGTCGGCGCCGTTGCCGCCGTAGAAGATCAGGTCCCCCGGGCGCATGTCGCCGTAGGCGATCTTGCGCACCTGGCGGTACTGGTCGCGCGACGTGCGGTTGATGCCGATGCCCGCGGCCGACCAGGCCTTGCTCGTCAGACCCGAGCAGTCGAAGGCGTTCGGGCCGACCGCCCCGTAGCCGTACGCCTTGCCGACCTGGGCCACGGCCCAGGCGACGGCCGACGCGCCCTGTGCGGCCGAGCCGCGCTGCGACCCGGTCCCGAGACCGTAGGGGTCCGAGGGGGCGGGAGCGGGAGCCGGGGCCGGGGCCGGGGCCGGGGCGGGGGCAGGTGCGGGTGCGGGTGCGGGGGCAGGCGCGGGGGCAGGGGCGGGAGCCGG
>NZ_JACEXH010000275.1:0-2789 GCF_014525465.1 Actinotalea sp. JY-7885
AGGTCGGCGACGGCGCGGCCGGAGACGAGCGCGAGGTGCAGCCCGGGCACGCCGGCGAGCCGTTCGAGCGCCGTGACGGCCGCGGGCAGCGGCCGGCTCGCCGCCGGGTCGTCGACCAGCGGCGCGAGCACGCCGTCGAAGTCGAGCGCGACCAGCACCTGCTCGCCGTCGGCCAGGCGCCGTGCCAGGTCGGCGACGGCGTCAGAGAGCGCGGGTCCCGGCGCGGCGTCGGGGGAGGGCGCCGTCACCGGCTGCCCCCGCGCGGCTCCTCGTGGCTCGGCTGGTGCGCGAGGCGCAGGTGCGCGTCCTCGACGACGGGCGGCTCGCGGCCGTCCGCCCCCGCCCCCAGGGCCGCGAGGAAGCTGTTCGACCACTTGGTGACGTCGTCGCTCAGCACGCGGCGGCGCAGCTTGCGCATGCGCTTGCGCATCTCGCCGCGGTCCATCCGCGCCGCACGGTCGATCGCGCCCTTCAGCCCGTCGATGTCGTGGGGGTTGACCAGCAGCGACCCGGCCAGCTCGTCCGCCGCGCCCGTGAACTCGCTCAGCACGAGGACGCCCCGGTCGTCGACGCACGCGGCGACGAACTCCTTGGCGACGAGGTTCATGCCGTCGCGCAGGGAGGTGACGAGCATGACGTCGGCCGCGAGGTACAGGGCCGCCATCTCCTCGGGCGGGTAGGAGTGGTGCAGGTAGTGGATGGCCGCCGAGCCGATGCCGCCGAACTCGCCGTTGATGCGCCCGACCAGGCCCTCGACCTCGTCCCGGAGCTGCTGGTACGCCTCCACGTTCTCCCGGCTCGGGCTCGCGACCTGCACGAGCGTCGCCTCGGGGACCGAGAGCTTGCCGTCGGCGAGGAGCTCGCCGTAGGCCTTGATCCGGTGGCTGATCCCCTTGGTGTAGTCGAGGCGGTCGACCCCGAGCAGGAGGACCTGCGGGTCGCCCAGGTCCTTTCGGATCTCCGCGGCGCGTGCCCGGACCTCGGGCCGGCGCGCCATGGCGTCGAAGCGGGACGAGTCGATCGAGATCGGGAACGCCGCGGCCCGCACGGTGCGCTCGCCGTCGGGCGTCGGGACCGTCACGAGCGGTCCGCGGGTGGTCAGGTCCGTGAGGCGTCGCACGACGCGCGTGAAGTTGGCCGCGTCGCCCGAGCGCTGGAAGCCGACCAGGTCGGCGCCGAGCAGGCCCTCGACGACCTGCCGCCGCCACGGCAGCTGGGCGAAGATCTCCAGGGGCGGGAACGGGATGTGGTGGAAGTACCCGATGCGCAGGTCCGGCCGGAGCTCGCGCAGCAGCGCGGGGACGAGCTGGAGCTGGTAGTCGTGGACCCACACCACGGCGCCCTGTGCCGCGAGGCCGGCGGCCGCCTCCGCGAAGCGGCGGTTCACGCGGCGGTAGGCGTCCCACCAGTGCCGGTGGAACTCCGGCGGGCTGATGACGTCGTGGCTCAGCGGCCACAGCGTGTCGTTCGAGAAGCCCTCGTAGTAGTCGGTGATCTCCTGCGCGCTGAGGGTCACCGGGATCAGGCGCATGCCGTCCGCGTCGAAGGGGTCGGCCTCGACGTCCGCCGAGCCGCTCCAGCCCACCCACGCGCCGTGGGTCGCCTGCATCACCGGCTCGAGCGCGCTCACCAGCCCGCCGGGGGAGCGGCGCCACGACTGGCTGCCGTCCTCGTCCACCGTCAGGTCCACCGGAAGGCGGTTGGCCACCACCACGAGCTCGTACTGCTGCGTCGACGACGTCACGCGTTTCACCCCTCGGATCTCGCGACCGAGGCTATCGAGGTCCGTCACGGCGCGCTCGGGCGTCCGCGCCGGCCGTGCGCGCCTCGGTGACCCGGCGCGCGCGCGCCGCTACCGTGCGGTCATGGAGCGCATCGAGGTGACCCCGGGGACGGAGATCGGTGGTTACCGCGTGATCGGTCCGCTCGGCCGCGGCGGCATGGGGGCCGTCTACCGCGCCGCGGACGGCGACGGGGCGACCGTCGCGCTCAAGCTGCTCCACCCCCACCTCGGGGCCGACCCCGACGCGCGCGAGCGCCTGCAGCGCGAGGTGCGCCACCTGCAGCGCATCCGCCACCCCGGGGTGGCGCGCGTGCTCGACGCCGAGATCGACTCGACCGAGGCCTTCGTCGTCACCGAGCTCGTCGACGGCCAGGACCTGGGCGCGCACGTCACGGCACGCGGCCCCCTGCCCCCCGGCGAGCTGGCCGACCTGGCGGAGCGGCTCCACGACGCGATCGCCGTCGTGCACGAGGCCGGCGTCCTGCACCGCGACCTCACGCCGGGCAACGTCATGGTGACCTCGCGCGGCCCCGTGCTCATCGACTTCGGCATCGCCCAGGCCGTCGACGACGTGCGGGTCACCTCGACGGGGCTGGTCATGGGCACACCCGGGTACCTCTCACCCGAGCTGCTGGACGGCGCCGAGCCGTCCGAGTCGGGCGACTGGTGGGGCTGGGCCGCGCTGCTCACCCTCGCCGCGACGGGCCGGCCGCCCTTCGGCGGGCCGCCGTTGCAGGCCGTGCTGTCCCGCGCCCGCACGGGCCAGCCCGACCTGGACGGTCTCGCGCCGCGCACGGCGGCGGCCCTGCGCGGCGCTCTCGCGGTCGACCCGTGGCGCCGCACCGAGCCCGAGGAGGTCGTGGCCGAGCTGCGGCGTGCCGCCCAGGGTGACACCGACGCGCCGGCGACGGCCGGCGCCACGGCGGTCCTGGGGGTGCCGGGCGCGGGCCGCGACACCGGCGAGGGCGTACCGGCGACCGCTGTCGTCGCGGCGCCCGCGGGCGCC
>NZ_JACEXH010000276.1:0-2759 GCF_014525465.1 Actinotalea sp. JY-7885
CAGGCCGTCGTCGTCGACGACGGCGACCGCGATGTCGGCGGAGGTGTCCAGGGCGAGGAGGGGCACGACGTCGATCCTCTCAGCCCGGCAGCACCACGTCGGCCCACCGTGGGCCGACGGCGCGCACCGTGACGGTGCGCGCGCCGGACTCGGCGGCGTCCAGCAGGGCGTCGTCGGCGGCCTGCCCCGACGCACCGCCCACGTCGCCGTGGGGGCGCTGGATCGTCACCTCGAGGCGGTCCTCGGAGAGGACCTCGGCCAGCCCCTCGCCCCACTCGACGACCGTCACGGACTCCTCCAGCCCGGCGTCGAGGTCGAGGGCGTCGAGCTCCTCGAGCGAGCCGAGGCGGTAGGCGTCGACGTGGACCAGCGCGGGCCCGTCGGCGAGCGACGGGTGCACCCGCGCGATGATGAACGTGGGCGACGCCACCTGCCCGCGCACGCCGAGCCCCGTGCCGATCCCCTGCGTGAACGTCGTCTTGCCCGCGCCGAGCGGACCCGTGAGGACCACCAGGTCACCCGCGCGCAGCACGCCCGCGAGCGCCCGGCCGTAGGCGCGGGTCGCCTCGGCGTCCGGGAGCGTCACCGTGGTCGTCGCGCTCATGCCCGCACCTCCGTGCTGCCCGCCTGCTCCGCGGCCGGCGCGGCGGCCTCCTCGTCGGCCGGCTCCCCGGCCTGCTCCCCGGCCCCGTCGCCGCCGACGTAGGTGCGCGGAACCCGCGCCCCCAGACGCGTGACCACCTCGTAGGAGATGGTGTCGGCGGCCGCGGCCCAGTCCTCGGCCGTGGGCTCGCCGTCGTGCCCGGAGCCGAACAGCACCACCGTGTCCCCCGCGCGCTCGGTCGCACCCGGGCCCAGGTCGAGCACGAACTGGTCCATGCACACGCGTCCGGCGACCCCGAGGCGCCGGCCGCCGACCTGCACGGGTCCGCCCCAGCGGTCAGCACCGCCCGAGGCGTGGCGCGGCACGCCGTCCCCGTAGCCGAGCGGGACCACGCCCAGCACCGTCTCGCGCGGCGTGACGTAGGCGTGCGCGTAGGACACCCCCTGCCCGGCGGGCACGGTCTTGGTGAGCACGAGCCGCGCCTCGAGCCGCATCGCGGGCGTCAGCCCGTAGTCGGCCGGCGTGCCGAGCTGCGGCGCGGGCGAGAGCCCGAAGACCGCGAGCCCGGGCCGCACGAGGTCGAAGTGCATGGCGGGGTTGGTCAGCGTCGCGGCGGAGTTGGCGAGGTGCCGCACCTCCAGGCGCGCCCCGCGCCGCTCCGCGAGCGCCACGGCGTCGGCGAAGACCGCGGCCTGCGCGAGCACGGTCGGGTGATCCGGCGCGTCCGCCCATGCCAGGTGCGACCACACCCCCACGACGTCGACCACGCCCTCGGCCTGGGCGGCGAGCGCGGCGTCCAGGAGCGCGTCGAGGTCGCGCGGCATGACGCCGCCGCGGCCCAGGCCGGTGTCGACCTTGAGGTGCACGCGCGCGGTCCGGCCGGTGGCCCGCGCGGCGGCGGCCACCTCGTCCAGGGCCCACAGCGCCGGGACGGACACGTCGAGATCGGCGGTGACGGCGAGGTCCAGCGGCGCGCCGGGCGCATACAGCCAGGTCAGCGTCCGCGCGGTGACGCCGGCGGCGCGCAGCGCCAGCGCCTCATCGAGCTGCGCGACGCCCAGCCACGTCGCGCCGCCGGCGAGCGCGGCGCGCGCCGAGGGGACGAGCCCGTGCCCGTACGCGTCCGCCTTGACCACGGCCATGACCTGCGCGCCCGGGGCGCGCCCCCGCAGCGCCTCGACGTTCGACCGCACGGCGGCGAGGTCGACGACGGCTCGGGCGGGGAAGGCGCTCACGTCGGTCGGCACCCCCCAAGTCTGGCACCGCCCACGGCCACCCCCACGCCGCCCCCACAGGCCGCCGCCGAGCACCCCCAGCCCGTCCCTCCGCCGCCGAGCACGTCCGTTCCCACCGAGCACGTCCGGTGTGGCGGACGTCGTCGGTGGGAACGGACGTGGTCACGGGCGCGGGGGCACCGGCCGCCAGGTGCCGTCGGGGTCGGGGCGCAGCCACAGGTCCGCCCGGTGACGGGTCCGGGCCACCAGGCGGGCGTTGGCCTCGTCCGGTCCCGTCGCCCACGCGCGGGCGGCCGCCGGCGGCTTGCCGAAGGCGACGTGACGCGCGACGAGCCGCTCCAGCCGCACGTCGTCGTCGACGTCGACGCACCACGTCTCGTCGAGCAGCGCGGCGACGCCGGCCCACGGCCCCTCGTCGTGGAGCAGGTAGTTGCCCTCGACGACGACGAGCGGCACGTCCGGCGGCACGGCGATCGCGCCGGCCACGGGCTCCTCGAGCCTGCGGTCGAACGTCGGGGCGTAGACGACCTCGCCGGTCCCGTCCGTCGCTCCGGTGGCCGGCGCTCCCCCGACCCGCCCGGCCCGCAGCCGGAGCAGCAGCGCCACGAGGCCCGCGGCGTCGAAGGTGTCGGGCGCACCCTTGCGGTCCGCGCGGCCGAGCCGCTCGAGCTCCGCCTGCGCGAGGTGGAAGCCGTCCATCGGCACCAGGACGGCCCGGGTCGGGCCCAGGCCGGCCACGACGGCGGCGGCCAGCGTGGACTTCCCCGCGCCGGGCGGCCCGACGATCCCGAGGAGGCGCCGCGGTCCGGACGCGAGCGCCCGCGCACGCTCCAGCAGCCCGACGTCGAGCGAGGCCGCGGCGCCCGGCCCATCGCTCACGCCGGGTCCCGCAGGAGCGCGGCGACGGTGCGCGGGAGCGC
>NZ_JACEXH010000277.1:0-2690 GCF_014525465.1 Actinotalea sp. JY-7885
CGAGCGCGGCGTTGACGGAGACCACCGCGCGCTCGCCCGTGCCCGCCGTCACGAGCACCGTCGAGACGGCCGGCGCGTCGTCCGCGCCGCCGAGGTCGCGCACCGCGACGCCGTGCGCCTCGAGGTCGGCGACGACCAGCCGCCCGAGCACCGAGCCGCCCGCACGCGTCACCAGGGTCGCGGGGCAGCCGAGGGTCGCGGCCGTGACGGCCGCGTTCGCCGCCGGTCCGCCCGAGGAGACGGCGAGACCGCGGGCCTGGACCTTCTGGTCCGCGGCGGGCACGTGGTCGACCGTCTGGACGACGTCGAGCGTCGCGAGGCCGCAGCACAGCACGGCGCGCGAGGGTGGCGACGCGGTCCGGGACGACACCGAGGGCACGGCCCGAGCGTAGGCGCGCCAGCCGCTAGGTTGGCGCGCATGACCCACGCCGAGGACCCGCGCACCGCCCCGCCGATCCGCTGGGGCGTCCTCGCCCCGGGCGGCATCGCCCACACGTTCGCCGCGGCGGTCCTGGGGCACACGCAGGGGAGCATCGTCGCCGTCGGGTCCCGCAACCGCGAGCGGGCTGCGGCCTTCGCGCAGCAGTACGACGTCCCCACGGTGCACGAGGGCTACGAGGCGCTCGTCGCCGACCCGCAGGTCGAGGCCGTCTACGTCGCGTCGCCGCACTCCGAGCACCGCGCGCACGCGCTGCTCGCGATCCGGGCCGGCAAGCACGTGCTCGTCGAGAAGTCGTTCACGCGCAACGCCGTGGAGGCGCAGGAGGTCGTGGACGCCGCGCGCGCCGCGGGCGTCTTCGTCATGGAGGCGATGTGGACGCGCTTCCTGCCGCACGTCGTGGCGCTGCGCTCGGTCCTGGAGCGTGGCGACATCGGCGAGGTCGTCACGCTCATCGCCGACCACGGCCAGGCGTTCGGCCACCTGCCCGCGACGCACCGGCTGCACGACCCGTCGCTCGCGGGCGGCGCGCTGCTCGACCTGGGCGTGTACCCCGTCTCGTTCGCGCACGACCTGCTGGGCGTGCCCGACCGGGTGCAGGCCACGGGCTCGCTGACGCCGACCGGGGTCGACGGCCAGCTCAGCATCGCCCTCGGCTACGGCGAGCGCACCCAGGCATCGCTGAGCACCACACTCTGGTCGCGGACCGCGACGACGGCCGTCATCGGCGGCACGCAGGGCCGCATCGAGATCGAGAGCGACTTCTACCGGCCGACCGGCTTCACCGTGATCCGCTCCGACGGCAGCTACTGGGCCTACGACCGCGAGGTCGACGGCGGCTTCCAGTTCCAGGCGGCCGAGGTCGCCCGGCGGGTCGCCGAGGGGGCGACCGAGAGCCCGCGCATGACCCTCGACAACACGCTCGAGGTGATGCGGACCATGGACGAGATCCGCCGCCAGGCCGGGGTGACGTACCCGGGGGAGTGAGGGGCCCCGGCGACCGGGGCTGTCGGTCCGCCGGGCTACCCTGACGCCGTGTTCATCTCCTTCGAGGGCGGCGACGGCGTCGGCAAGTCCACGCAGCTCGCCCTCCTGGCGGACCTCCTGGCCGGACGCGGTCTCGAGGTCGTGCGCACGCGCGAGCCGGGCGGCACGCCGCTGGGCGTCGAGCTGCGCAACGCCGTCCTGCACGGCGAGCACGTGAGCCCGCGGACGGAGGCGCTGCTGTACGCCACCGACCGCGCCCACCACGTCGACGCGGTCGTCCGCCCCGCGCTCGAGCGCGGCGCCGTCGTGCTCACGGACCGGTACCTCGACTCGTCCGTCGCCTACCAGGGGGACGGGCGCGCGCTCGGCGCGGACGAGGTCGAGCGCCTCTCGCTGTGGGCGACGGACGGGCTGCTGCCGGACCTCACGGTGCTCCTCGACCTCGACCCCGCGGTCGGGCTCGGGCGGCTCACCGGAGCGCCGGACCGCCTCGAGAGCGCGGGCCTGGAGTTCCACCGGCGCACGCGCGCGGCGTTCCTGGCGCGCGCGGCGGCCGAGCCCGCGCGCTGGCTCGTCGTGGACGCGGCGCTCCCGCCCGCCGAGGTCCACGCCCGGATCGCGGCGCGCGTCGACGCCCTCCCGGTACCGGTGCGATGAGCGTCTGGACCGAGCTGGTGGGCCAGCGCCACGCGGTGGAGGTGCTGCGCGAGGCCGCGACCGACCCGGGCGCCATGACGCACGCCTGGCTCCTCACCGGCCCGCCGGGGTCGGGCCGTTCGAACGCCGCGCGCGCCTTCGCGGCGGCGCTGCAGTGCACCGAGGGCGGGTGCGGCCGCTGCCAGGCGTGCACGACGACGCTCGCCGGCACGCACGCGGACGTCATGGTGGTCGCGACGGAGAAGGTGACCATCTCGATCGACGAGGTCCGCGAGCTCATCGGCGTCGCCCAGCGCGCCCCGTCGCAGGGCCGCTGGCGGGTCATCGTGCTCGAGGACGCGGACCGCATGGTGGAGCGCACCTCCAACGTGCTCCTCAAGGCGATCGAGGAGCCGCCGCCGCGCACGGTGTGGCTGCTGTGCGCCCCCAGCCCGCAGGACGTGGTCGTCACCATCCGGTCGCGCTGCCGCGGCGTCGCGCTGCGCGTGCCGCCGGTCGACGACGTCGCCGCGCTGCTGGTCGAGCGCGACGGCGCCGACCGGGAGGTGGCGCGGATGGCCGCGCGCGCCGCGCAGAGCCACATCGGCCTCGCCCGCCGGCTCGCCCG
>NZ_JACEXH010000278.1:0-2677 GCF_014525465.1 Actinotalea sp. JY-7885
AGCGGCGTGGGCGCCATGCGCAGCACGCTAGCGCGGCGCGCGCCCGGCAGGACCGCCGGTCAGCCCTGCGGCGCGCCGGCCGCGGCCGTGAACCGGGCCGCGACGTCGCGGAGCGCTGGGACCAGCTCGGGCGGGCCCACCACGGTGAACGGCGCACCGGTGAGCGCGAGGGCCGTCGCGCCCCAGAGCGGGTCGTCCACGTCGAGGCGGACCCGGCAGCGGTCGGGTCCCTCCTCCTCGACCGAGAGCCACCACCGCACGCGGCGGCGGACCTCCGCGGCGGGCGCCTCCACGACCGCCTCGACGCGCAGGCGCCCGGGGCCGCCGCTGACGCGCTCGCGGACGTACGCCGCGGCGTCGTCGGCGGGCAGGCGGTGCGGCGCGAAGCGCGTGCCGGAGCGCACGACGTCGCGCACCCGGTCGAGACGGAAGACGCGCCAGTCGACGCGGTCGAGGTCCCACGCCACGAGGTACCACGTCCCCTCGACCGGGACGACGCGGAACGGCTCGACGTGGCGGTCCGACGCCGCGCCGGCGCGGGAGGTGTAGGAGAACGCCAGGCGGACCTCGTCGCGGCACGCGACGGCGACGCTCACGAGCGTCGCCGTGTCGACGCCGTCGCCCGCGTCACCGGGGGTGCTCCACGACGCGGCCACCGTGACGGCGCGCAGCGCGTCGGTCCGCCGCCGCAGCGGCGCGGGCATCACCGGCACGATCTTGGCCAGCGCCTTGACCGCGGCGCCCGCCAGCCCGGCCACCCCGGCCGTGGCCGCTGCGGAGAGGCCGACGGCGATCGCGACGGCCTCGTCGTCGTCCAGCAGGAGGGGTGGAAGGCAGGCCCCGGGCGTCATCGCGTAGCCACCGTCGGCCCCGCGCCGACCCTCGACGGGGTAGCCGAGCTCGCGCAGGCGCTCGACGTCGCGGCGCAGGGTCCGCAGGGAGACGCCGAGACGGTCCGCCAGGTCGGCGCCGCCCCAGTGGCGCCGGGCCTGGAGCAGCGACAGCAGGCGGAGCGTGCGCGAGCTCGTCACGGCCATGGGACCAGTCTGCGTCAGATGCGGTCAGGAAGTGACACCAGCGGCTTCTAGCGTCGTTCTCGGTGGCGCACCGGCGCCCCCACCGACCGACCACGAGGAGCGCGCCATGACCGTCCGGACCACCACCCACCTGAACTTCCGCGGCGACGCCCGGGCGGCCCTCGAGCTGTACGCCGACGTGTTCGACGGGCAGGCCACCACCATCACCTACGCCGACGCCGGTGCGGTCCAGGACGCGGCCGAGGCCGACCAGGTGATGTGGGGGCAGGTCACGTCCGAGGGCGGGTTCGCCGTCATGGCGTACGACGTCCCGTCGCGGCTGCCGTACGACGGCGGTGCCAACGCCGTCTTCGTCTCGGTCCGCGGTGCCGACGCCGACGAGATCACGCGCTACTGGGAGCGCCTCGCGGCGGGCTCGACGGTCGTCGCGCCGCTCGCGCCCGCGGGCTGGGCGCCCCTGTACGGCATGCTCACGGACCGGTTCGGGGTCACCTGGGTGCTCGACGCCGTCGCGCCGTACGGCGGGTCCTGACCGCCGGAGCCCGACGCGGTACGGCGCGCTCACGGTCGACGCCGGGCTGACCATCGAGCGGTTCGCCGAGCAGGCCCGGGTCGCGCTGCAGGACGGTCCGTACGAGACCGCCGCGGGCTACCTCATGAGCCGCCTCGGCCGCCGGCGGACGAGGACCGTTAGCCCTCCCGGGCGGCGTGGCCGGGAGCAGCGGGCGCCGCGGCCACGTCCCGGTGCCAGGACCGCGTGACGTAGGACGTGACGAAGCCGCGGGACGAGTACAGGCTCGCGGCGCCGGTCGGCGAGTCGGCGTCGACCTCGAGTCCCACGCGGTCGCGGCCGCGCCGCGCGGCGTCGGCGACGACGGCGTCCAGCAGCGAGGTGGCGACCCCGCGCCCGCGCGCCGACCGGAGCACCCCGAGGTACGAGACGTAGGAGCCGTCCGGGCGGCCGTCGCCCCCCGGCGAGACGGTGCCGACCAGCGCGCCCGCCGGGCGGCGCCCGGCGTCGTCGGTGATCTCCGCGAGCCACCAGTGGTCCCACCGGTGCCCCGGGTCCTCGCGCAGCCGGGCGACGAACTCGTCGAACGTCTCGGCGTGGTAGTTGAAGTGGTCGGCGAACGCCTCCTCGAGCACGTCGTGGACGGCGACGAGGTCGTGCTCCTCGGGCATGCCGTCCTCGCCCCGGCGGACCCGGCGGACCGTGACCCCCGGCCCGGGTTGCGGGACGTCGGCGTCGCCCGGCGTCACCGGTCGGGACATCTGCCACCAGGTCCGGGTGTGCCGGAAGCCCGCGTCCGTCAGCCAGCGCTGCTGCCGGGGGTCGTCGGCGAAGGCCCCGCTGTCCACCTGGGTGGTGTCGATGCCACGCTCGGCGGCGAACCGGACGGCACCCGCCTCGACCCAGGCGAACAGGGCGTGCGCGACGGCGTCGGCGGTCTCCGGGGCCAGCCCGGGGTCGACGACCACGGCCGCGACCACCCGGCCCGCCGCGCGGTCGTGGAGCGTGGCCCAGGCGCGCACGGCGCCGTCCGCGTCCCGCACCACGACGTGCGCGCGTGAGCGCGCCCCGAGGCCCACCACGTCCGCCTCGACGTCCGAGAGGGCGGCCGACGCGCGCCCGCGCGCCG
>NZ_JACEXH010000279.1:0-2675 GCF_014525465.1 Actinotalea sp. JY-7885
GGGCGGGATGCGCGCGGGCGGGCTCGGGTCGGGATCGAGCGGCCGCGCGGCGGCGGGGGCGCCGGGTCCCCGTCGGGGAGGGCGCCGAGTCCTCGCAGGACTCAGCCGGGCATTCGACAGCTGCGCACGGCGCAGGCGGAGCACCGGCGGTCGGCCGCCGGGAGGGCGCGACACGACCGCGACGACGACGTCGTCCCCGGCCGGGTCCCTCGCGAGGTGCTCACGCGGGCGAACCTACCCGCGCGGCGCCGCGTGGGGCAGCCCTGGGCCGCGGGTTCTCGCCCACCGAGACCGGCGCCCGACCGGCCTGCCGCGGCGCGGGCCGTCAGGCCTCGGCGACCCACCGCTGCGCGAGGGCCAGGACGGCGTCGTTCGCGGCGGCGTCGCCGACCGTGATGCGCACACCCTCGCCGGCGAACGGGCGCACCAGCACGCCGTGCGCGGCGGCGTCGGCCGCGACGTCGAGGGTGCGCGCCCCGAGCGGGAGCCACACGAAGTTGCCCTGGGCGTCGGGCACGGCCCAGCCCTGCGCGCGGAGCCCGGCGAGCAGGCCGCCGCGCGCCGCGACGACGGCGTCCACGCGGGCCCGGAGCTCGTCCTGCGCCCGCAGCGAGGCGAGCGCGGCGACCTGGGCGAGGTGGTTGACGCCGAAGGGCGTGGAGGCCGTGCGGATCGCGCTCGCGACCTCGGGCCGCGCGACGGCGTACCCGACCCGCAGCGCCGCCAGCCCGTAGGCCTTGGAGAACGTGCGCAGCACCACGACGTTCGGGTGCGCCGCGAGCAGCGCGCCGGAGTCGACGGCGTCGTCCTGCCGGACGAACTCCACGTACGCCTCGTCGAGCACCACCAGCACGCGCGGGGGCACCGCGGCGAGGAACGCCGCGACCTCCGCGTGGCGCAGCGCCGGGCCCGTGGGGTTGTTCGGCGAGCACACCAGCACCGCGCGCGTGCGCTCGGTGACCGCGGCCGCCATCGCGGCGAGGTCGTGACGACCGTCCGCGGTGAGCGGCACCGGCACGCCGACGGCGCCCTGGAGGCCGATGAGGATCGGGTAGGCCTCGAAGGACCGCCACGCGTGGACCACCTCGTCCCCGGCGTCGCAGAAGGCCTGGAGCGCGTGACCGAGCACCGCGACCGAGCCGCACCCGGCGACGACCGCGGCGGGCTCGACGCCGTGCCGCGCGGCGAGGGCCTCACCGAGCTCCGTGGCGAACATGTCCGGGTAGCGGTTGAGCCCGCTCGCCGCCTCGGCGACCGCCTCGCGCACGGCCGGCAGCGGCGGGAAGGGGTTCTCGTTCGACGACAGCTTGTGCGCGCCGCGCTCGACCGCGGCCCGGGCACCGGGGACGTACGCCGGCAGGCTCCGGACGACCGCGCGGGGGACGAGGGGGGAGGTCACCGCTCCAGCATGCCACCGCGCCACAGGCGTTCCCGTGGCGGGTCCCGCGGTGGGAGCATGACGTATGAGCTTCCTCGTGAGGGTCCTCATCAACGCCGCCGCGATCTGGTTCGCGACCCAGGTCCTCGGCGGGATCGAGGTCGTGAGCGGGGGCGGCACGACCTCGCGGATCCTCACCCTGCTCGCCGTCGCGCTGGTCTTCGGTCTGGTCAACGCGGTGGTCAAGCCGGTCGTCGCGCTGCTCTCGCTGCCGCTGTACATCCTCACGCTCGGCCTGTTCACGCTGATCGTCAACGCGCTCATGCTCATGCTGACCAGCTGGCTCACGGGCTTCTGGGAGTACGGCCTGCGGATCGAGGACTTCGGCCAGGCGATCCTGGGCGCGCTGCTCATCTCGGTCGTCAGCTTCCTGCTCAGCCTCGTCATCCCCGGGGCGCGCGGCGACGACCGGTAGGCGACGCCCGGTCAGGACCCGGGCACGCGGACCCCGACGTAGCGCTGGGTGGTCACGCGCGTGCGCCCGTCGCCCACCAGGGCGGCCACGGCGGCGTCGAACGCGCGCAGGGACGGGTGGTCCGTGGTGGCCAGCCGCTCGGCCGTGCGCGCGTAGACGTCGATGCCGTGCGCCGTCACCGGCGACCCGGCGGCCGCCCGGTCGACGGGATCGGGCGCGACCGCCAGGTCCGCCGACACGGTCGTCCGGCCCGGCGTCGCGGGGTTCGCCGCGCCGTCCAGGGTCCACACGTAGTCGCCGTCGTGCTGCAGGTGCAGCGCGGCGACGCCGGCCGGCAGGTCCACGGCCGCGACCGGCGAGCCGGCCGTGAGGACCGCCGCGACGGCGAAGCGCTCGGCCAGTGCCGGGTCCGCGGCGATCGCGGTCGCCACCATGCCGCCCTGGCTGTGGCCCGCCAGGAGCACCGGCTCGCCCGGGGCGACCCCCGCCTGCGTCATGGCCTCCACGACCGTGCGGGTCGCGTCGTCCGGCGCGCCGCCGATGATCGCGAAGTTCGACGACAGGCTCATCGGGTTCGGCCCCGCGACGGGCGACCAGTCCTGCGTCCCCGGGATCGCCACGACCCACGTGCGTCGGCCGTCGTCGTGGTCGAGCCGCTGGACGCCGACCGTCCCGGGGATGCCGCCGGTCCCGGCGCCCGGCGCGTCGTCGGGGTGCGGGTAGAGCGCGTGGACGTGCCGGAGCACGTCGGCGGCCGACGTCGGCCGCGGGGCGTCGCGCGACGGGCCGCGGGCGGCACCCGGCCGGACCACCGGCGCGACG
>NZ_JACEXH010000280.1:0-2623 GCF_014525465.1 Actinotalea sp. JY-7885
CGCATGGTGCGGGGTGCCTGGATGGGCGGCGCGCACCTGGTCGGCGGGACGGCGCGGCGGCTCGGCCAGGGCGCCCGCGACCTGGACCCGGCGCACCGCCGCGACGGCCTCGCCTTCGCGCTCGTCGGCCTGGCCGTCGTCGTCGCGGCGCGCGAGTGGTGGGGCCTGTCGGGCTCGGCCGGGGAGGTCGTGCACGCGGTCGTCGCCGGCACGTTCGGCGTCGTCGGCATCGCGGTGCCCGTGCTCCTGCTCGGCTCTGCCGTGCGCCTCATGCGCCACCCGGACCGGGTCCAGGCCAACGGCCGGATGGGCATCGGCCTGGCCGCGATCCTGCTCACCGTGTGCGGGCTGGTGCACCTCGCCGAGGACCTGCCGTCCCCGACCGACGGGTTCGGTCCGGTGCGCGAGGCGGGCGGCGTCCTCGGCTACCTGGTCGCCACGCCCCTCGAGGCGCTCGTCACGGCCTGGGTGACCGTCCCGCTCCTGCTGCTCCTGGGCTTCTTCGGCCTCCTCGTGCTCACGGCGACCCCGGTCCACCTCATCGGCACGCGGCTCAGGGCCGCGTACACCTGGCTCACCGGCGGTCACCGCGCCCCGGGCGGCGTGGACGAGGACGACCTCTCGACGATGCCGACCCTCGCACAGCAGCAGGAGCTCGAGGGCGAGGCCGCTCCCCGCCGCCGTCGCCTGGGCAGGAAGCGGGCCGAGCGCGCGGAGGGCGGCGAGACGCCCGAGATCGGGGCCTACTCCGGCGACGAGGCCTTCGAGACCGCCGCGATGATCGAGGCCGCGCGTGCCGAGGCCGAGGCCGAGGCGGCGGCCGACGCCGACGCGGTCACGACGAGCGTCCTGCCGGCCGCGGCGACGGCGGCGACCGAGGTGCTCCCGCCGGCCACGACGTCGGCCGTGCCGCGCGGCGAGCAGCCCATGCTCGAGGGCGACGTCGTCTACACCCTGCCCGCCGAGGACCTCCTGGCGCGCGGCATGCCGCACAAGGTCCGGTCGGCCGCGAACGACCGGGTGGTCGAGGCGCTGACGACGGTCCTCGAGCAGTTCGACGTGGACGCGAAGGTGAGCGGCTTCAGCCGCGGCCCGACGGTGACCCGCTACGAGCTCGAGCTCGGCCCCGGCGTCAAGGTCGAGCGGGTCACCGCGCTCAGCCGCAACATCTCCTACGCCGTCGCGAGCGCGGACGTGCGGATCCTCTCGCCGATCCCCGGCAAGTCGGCGATCGGCATCGAGATCCCCAACGCCGACCGCGAGACGGTGTCGCTGGGCGACGTGCTGCGCTCCTCCGCCGCGCGGCGCAGCGAGCACCCCATGGTCATCGGTGTGGGCAAGGACGTCGAGGGTGGCTACGTCGTCGCGAACCTCGCGAAGATGCCCCACCTGCTGGTCGCGGGCGCGACCGGCGCGGGCAAGTCCTCGTTCGTGAACTCGATGATCACGTCGGTCCTCATGCGGTCGACGCCGGACGAGGTCCGGATGATCCTCGTCGACCCCAAGCGCGTCGAGCTCACGCTGTACGAGAACATCCCGCACCTCATCACGCCGATCATCACGAACCCCAAGAAGGCCGCCGAGGCGCTCGAGTGGGTCGTGCGCGAGATGGAGGCGCGCTACGACGACCTCGCGATGTTCGGCTACAAGCACGTCGACGACTTCAACGCCGGCGTGCGCTCGGGCAAGGTGAAGCCCCTGCCGGGCAGCGAGCGCAAGATCGCGCCCTACCCCTACCTCCTCGTGGTCGTCGACGAGCTCGCCGACCTCATGATGGTCGCCCCGCGCGACGTGGAGGCCTCGATCCAGCGCATCACCCAGCTGGCGCGGGCGGCGGGCATCCACCTGGTGCTCGCGACGCAGCGGCCCAGCGTCGACGTCGTCACGGGCCTCATCAAGGCGAACGTGCCCTCGCGGCTGGCGTTCGCGACGTCGTCGCTCACGGACTCGCGCGTCGTGCTCGACCAGCCGGGCGCGGAGAAGCTCATCGGCCAGGGCGACGCCCTGTTCCTGCCCATGGGCGCGGCCAAGCCCATGCGCGTCCAGGGTGCGTGGGTCTCCGAGAGCGAGATCCACGCCGTCGTCGAGCACGTCAAGACGCAGCTCAAGCCCGTCTACCGCGAGGACGTCGCGGCCACGGTCACCAAGAAGCAGGTCGACGAGGACATCGGCGACGACCTGGACCTGCTGCTCCAGGCCGCCGAGCTGGTCGTCACGACCCAGTTCGGCTCGACGTCGATGCTGCAGCGCAAGCTGCGGGTCGGCTTCGCGAAGGCGGGCCGGCTCATGGACCTGCTCGAGTCGCGTGAGATCGTCGGCCCGTCCGAGGGGTCCAAGGCGCGCGACGTGCTGGTCCAGCCGGACGACCTCCCGGCGACGCTCGCGCTGCTGCGCGGGGAGACGCCCGACGGCGGCGCGTACGACCAGGAGGTCGAGGACACCGACGACGAGCCCTGGCGGACCGAGGACTGAGGGCCGCGGTCGCCCGCGGGGTGGCTCAGGGGGTCGCTGCGGGGCGCGGCACGACGACCGGGGCGGGACCCGTCGGGGCCGGCGGCACGAGTCGTTCGGGCGCCTCGGGCCCCACGACGCCGGCCACCCGCGCGTGGCGCGCGGCGACGGC
>NZ_JACEXH010000281.1:0-2618 GCF_014525465.1 Actinotalea sp. JY-7885
GACGCGCGGGCTCCATGGCGCGCCGCGGCGGCGGCACGCGCGTGAGCGGCGCGACGCCGACGATGCGCGCGCCGTCGGCGCCGGGCACGACGTCGACCGTGAGCACGTCGACCCGCCAGCCCGGCTGGAGCAGGAACTCGACGACGTCCTCCATCCCGGGGGCGATCGCCGAGCACACGAGGAGCAGGCGCGCCCCGCTGCGGACCGACGTGGGCAGGAGCGTCGTCGCGGGCACCGTCTCTCGGAAGGCCTCGAGATGCGCCGCGAAGCGCCCGGGGCCGCCGGGGTAGGCACGCGCCAGGTCCTGCGCGCTCATGCTCGCGGCCCGCCCCGCGTGCCGCAGCGCCTTCACGACGGCGGCCTCGTCCAGCACGGCGCAGATCTCGACGACCACGGGCTGCCCCGAGGCGTCGACCGCCAGGAGGTACGGCTCGTCGGCGGCGCCCTCGCGCAGGCGCAGGGGCAGCAGCTGCTCGCCGAGCAGCGTGTCCAGGTGGTCGGCCACGAGCCCCGGCGTCGGCAGCCCGCCGCCCTCGGGCGACAGGGGGTGGACCGCGACGGACCTCGTGCTCTCGACCTCGAACATGGGGGGCATGGCACTTCCCGACTGCGCTCGCGCGCCTCGACCGCCCGCAGCCTACGGTCTGCGGTGGTCTGTCCGGAATGCCCCGGCGGGAATCGACCCGTTCGGTCCAGCGGCGGGACTCACCCCTGGGCGCGCTCGCGGGCGTCGATCCGGTCGGAGAGCAGCTGGGCGAGGTGCCTCATCGACGCGCCGGCGAGGTCCTGCGCCTGGGTCCGGCAGGAGAACCCGTCGGCCAGCAGCACCGTGCCGGGGGCCGCGTCGCGCAGCGCCGGCAGCAGGGCGTGCTCGGCGACGGCGACCGAGACCTCGTAGTGCCCGTGCTCCATGCCGAAGTTCCCGGCGAGACCGCAGCACCCCGCGAGCGTGGTCACCTCCGCGCCGGCCGCGCGGAGCAGCGCCCGGTCGGCGTCGTACCCCATGACCGAGTGGTGGTGGCAGTGCGGCTGCGCGACGACGGTGACGCCCTCCAGGCTCGGCGGCTCCCACCCGTCGGGGCCCAGCGGGGCCGGGGCGGTGAGCAGCTCGGCGAGCGTGCGCGTGGCGTGGGCGACGGCGACGGCGCGCGGGTCGTCCGGCAGCAGGTCGAGCAGGTCGGAACGCAGCACGGCGGTGCAGGACGGCTCGACCCCCACGATCGGGATGCCGTTGACGGCGTACGGTCCGAGCACGCCCAGCAGGTCGGAGAGCCGTGCCCGGGCGCCGTCGAGCTGGCCCGTGCTGATCCAGGTCAGCCCGCAGCACGCGTCCTGCTCCGGGACGATCACCTCGTAGCCGGCGTCCCGCAGCACCCGGACCATCGCGCGGGGCACGTCGGGGTCGAAGCCGTCGCTGAAGGAGTCGGTCCACAGCACGACGCGGCGCGCCGGGTCCGTGGAGCCGAGGCTCGACGCCGCGCCCACCGTCGCCTCGCCCACACCGTCGGTGGGGTGCACGGCGCCGCCCTGCCCGGACCACCAGCGGCGGAACGACGTGGGCGCGAACGCCGGGATCGAGCGGCGCGCGTCCATGCCGCCGACGCGCAGGACGAGACGCGCGAGCGGGCGCACACCGAGGACGGCGTTCGCGACGCCCGCGAGCCCCAGCCGGTCGACGAGCCGGCTCCAGCGCGGCAGCCAGCCGAGCGCGTAGTGGGTGCGGGGCCGCAGCCGGCGGCGGTACGTCCGGTGCAGCACCTCGGCCTTGTACTGGGCCATGTCGACCCCGGCCGGGCAGTCGCTCGAGCACGCCTTGCAGCTCAGGCACAGGTCCAGCACCTCGTGGACCTCGGCGGAGCGGGCGCCGTGCGTCACCAGCGTCCCGTTGGCCATCTCCTGCAGCACGCGCGCCCGGCCGCGGGTCGAGTCCTTCTCGTCGCGCGTCGCGAGGTAGGAGGGGCACATGAAGCCGCCCGACGCCCCGGAGTCGGCCCGGCACTTGCCGACGCCGACGCAGCGGTGGACGGCCGTCGTCAGGTCGCCGCCGTCGTGCGGGAAGGCGAAGCCGCCGGAGCGCGCGATCGGCAGCGCGTGCGGGCGGCGCAGGTCCGCGTCGAGCGGGCGCGGGTCGACCAGGACGCCCGGGTTGAGCACGTCCGCCGGGTCGAACAGCTCCTTGACCGCGCCGAACAGCCCGATCGCACGCTCGGAGTAGATCAGCGGCAGCAGCTCGGAGCGGGCACGCCCGTCCCCGTGCTCGCCGGACAGCGAGCCGCCGTGCGCGGCGACGAGGTGAGCCGCCTCGGTCATGAAGGCGCGGAAGCCCGGGACGTCGGCCGACCGCTCGAGCGGGATGCCGAGCCGCACGTGGATGCAGCCGTCGCCGAAGTGCCCGTACGGCAGGCCCTCGACGCCGTGGGCGGCCATGAGCGCGTCGAACTCGCGCAGGTAGGCACCGAGCCGCTCGGGCGGGACCGCCGCGTCCTCCCACCCCGGCCACGCCTGGGCGCCGTCGGGCGTGCGGCCGGCCAGCCCGGCGCCGTCGGCGCGGATCTGCCACATCGCCGACGCCTCCGCGCCCGGCGGGATGACGCGCGCGGCGCTCGTGCCCGCGTCCG
>NZ_JACEXH010000028.1:0-23060 GCF_014525465.1 Actinotalea sp. JY-7885
CGCGGTCCCCGGACGGGCCGGACCCAGCCCCGCGCCCCGGTGCGCTCCTCGGCGCGGGCCAGGGCGGCGCGGGCCAGGGCGGCGCGCGAGAGCCCGACCCCCTCCGCGGGCGCCACGGGAGGGCCAGATCGCTCGACGACCGCGGTCATGGGCACCTCCTCCTCGCTGCACGACGTTCGAACGCACGTTCGAACTATCAGTACACGCCGCCACCCCGGAGGTGTCAATCGGCCCGCGCGTCGCCCCGGCGCGTCGCCACCGAGCCCGTGCGGGTGCGCCCGGACGGGGCGGCGACGCTCACCCGGGACGGCCGCACCGCCGCGCTCGCCGTGCGCCGCGCGCCGTGATCGCGATGATGGAGGTGCCGACCCCTGGAGGAACCGTGGACCTCGCCCGACCGACCGCACCGGACCCGTACTCGCTGCTCCCCGAGGCCCCGGACCTCGCCGTGACCAGCGACGACGTCGTCGACGGCGCACCGCTGCCCGAGCGCTTCACCGCCGCCGGCGGGAGCACGTCCCCGCACCTGGCCTGGCAGGGCGCGCCGGACGGGACGCGCAGCTTCGTCGTCTCGTGCTTCGACCCGGACGCCCCCACGCCCGCCGGCTTCTGGCACTGGACCGTGTGGGACCTGCCCGCGAGCACGTCCAGCCTCCCCACCGGCGCCGGTGCGCCCGACGGCGCCGCGCTGCCCGCGGGCGCCCGGCAGGCGCGGAACGACGGCGGCGGCGTCGGCTACACGGGCGCCGCTCCGCCGGCCGGCGACCGCCCCCACCGCTACGTGTTCGCGGTGCACGCGCTCGACGTCGACTCCCTCGAGCTCGACGACGACGCGACCCCCACCAAGGTCGCCTTCACGGCGCTGTTCCACACGCTCGCGCGCGGCACGATCACGCCGACGTTCCAGGCCTGACGACGCCGGTCAGCGCGCGGTGAGCAGGAGCCGCTCCCGGCACGCCCGGTAGGCCGAGAAGCCCTCGCCGGCGACGGCGAGGAACGCGACGCCGCCGGCGATCGTCTCGACGAGACCGCCCGTGAGCTCGACGCCGATGCTGGGGTCGGTCAGCTCTGTCTCGCCGCCGCCTGTCATCACGACCGTGGCGACCACCAGGATCGAGACGACCAGCAGCCACGCGAGCGAGACGACGCGCGTCCTGGACGTGGCCTCGTCGAACGCGACGTCCCCGACGCCGCGCCGCACGAGGTCCGTCGCCATGAGCGTGCCGGCCAGCGCCGCCACCCAGCCCAGCGCGACGGCGAGCTGGGACGCCGGCGGGACGTCCTCGCCCGTGAGGGCGAGCACGAGGGCGATGCTGCTCAGCAGCACGGCGCACCAGTACGCCACGAGCCACCGGACCCGGTAGGCGGTCGCGCGCCCGACGGCCGGTGCCGGCCCGGCCCCGCCGCCCGCCGGCTCGTCCGGCCAGAAGTCCCAGTCCGGCGGAGCCGGGCCCCACGCGGGGTCCGGGGTCCAGCCCGGCCCGGGACGCCACCCGTCGGGCGGGGTCGGCCACCCCGCCGGCACCGTGAACCGCGAACCCGCCATGGTCGCCCCCTGTGACGCCCGGCACCACCGCGCCACGGCGGCGCGCTCCCATGCTGGCCGCGCCCTCGCCGGGGCGTCAACGGGCGCGCGTGCACCCCGCCGGCGGCACGGGTCAGGATGGCACCATGCCGATCGCCGCCCTGGACTGGACGCCAGCCCTCGACCGACCCGACCTCCTCGCTCCCGGCACCACGGCCGCCCTGACGCGGTGGGCCGACGCCGACCCGGCCGTCGCCGCAGCGGTCCGGGTCGCCGAGATCGACCCCGACCTCGCCGACACCGTCGCGCTCACCGCCGCCTACGGGCTGCCCCTCGACGCGTCGGCGAACTGCGTGCTGGTCGCGGGCCGGCGCGCGGGCGAGGAGCGCGTCGCGGCCGCCGTCGTGCTCGCGAGCACCCGCGCCGACGTGAACAACGCGGTCAAGCGCCTGCTCGACGTCCGCAAGGCGTCGTTCATGGCGATGGACCGCGCCGTCGAGGAGTCCGGCATGGAGTACGGCGGCATCACGCCCATCGGCCTGCCGCAGGCCTGGCGCGTGCTGGTCGACGCGCGGGTCCGCGACGCGGGCGACGTCGTCGTAGGCAGCGGCCTGCGCCGCTCGAAGCTCACGCTCCCGGGCGCGCTCCTGGGCACGATGCCGGCCGTCGAGGTGGTGCAGGACCTGGGACTCGACGCCGCCTAGCCCCGGTGGCCGCCGTCGCACTCTCGCATCGAGGACGCACATACGCATGGACGTCCTCGGTGCAGATGTGCGTCTCGGACCTCAGCGCAGCGCCCAGAACGCGACGGCCGACGCCGCCGCGACGTTGAGCGAGTCGACGTCGCCGGCCATGGGGATGCGGACGACGACGTCCGCCGCCGACACCGCGGCGCGCGAGAGGCCGTCGCCCTCGGTGCCCAGCACCATCGCGAGCCGGTCCGGCGGCTCGGCCGCGAGCGCGTCGAGGGTCACGGCGTCCTCCGCGAGCGCGAGGGCCGCCACCGTGAACCCGTCGGCGCGCAGGTCGTCCAGGCCGCCCGGCCACGACTCGAGGCGCGTCCAGGGGACCTGGAAGACGGTCCCCATCGAGACGCGCACGCTGCGCCGGTACAGCGGGTCCGCGCAGCGCGGCGAGACGAGGACGGCGTCGACGCCGAGGCCCGCCGCACTGCGGAAGATCGCGCCGACGTTGGTGTGGTCGACGATGTCCTCGAGCACCGCGACACGCCGCGCGCCCGCCCCGCCGCGGGCGCCCGCGAGCAGCGCGTGGACGCTCGCCAGCGGCGGCCGGTGCATGGCCGCGAGCGCACCGCGGTGCAGGTGGAACCCGGTGATGCCCTCGAGCACGTCCGGCTCGGCGACGTAGACCGGCACGTCGCCACCCTCGCCCGCGCCGGCCTCCTCGAGCAGCGGCGCGAGGTCCGGCAGCCACCTGTCCGCCATGAGGAACGAGCGCGGCCGGTGACCCGCGGCGACGGCCCGCCGGATCACGGTCGAGCTCTCCGCGATGTACAGGCCCTTGGCGGGCTCGTGCTTGGCACGCAGGGCGACGTCGGTCAGGCGCGTGTAGTCCGCCAGCCGCTCGTCGTGGGGGTCGGTCACACGCAGGACGGGCACGGGTCACATCCTCCCAGGGAACGCGCGGCCGCGGTCCTCATCCCTCGCCGGCGATGGCGTCCAGGCCCGCGAGCATCATCCGCACGTGCGTCGCGAAGCTCGCGTCGAGGTCGTCGGGCAGCCGGAAGCCGCCGGCGAGCTCCAGCGTGACGAAGCCGTGGATGCTCGCACGCACCGAGCGGATCGCGTCGACGGTGCGCTCCTCGGGGAGCCCGTAGCCGCGCAGCACGGCCGCGATGGTGGCGACGAGGCGCTCCGCCGCCGCCCGCAGCGCGGCGTCGGCCGGCTCCTGCGGGTCGGGCGCCGCCTGCACCGCGGCCCAGCGGCCGGGCCGGGTGAGCGCGTAGTGGCGCATGGCGTGGGCCAGCGCGACGACGGCGTCGGGACCCGCGCGACCCACCGTCGCGGCGGCCACCGCCTGCGCGAGGTCCTCGACCGCGACGACGCAGACCTCGCGCCGCAGGGCGCCGAGCGAGCCGACGTGCTTGTAGAGGCTCGGCGTCGCGACCCCGGCCTGCGCCGCCACCTTCGCGAGCGACAGCTCGGCGAAGCCCTCGGGACCACCGCCGTCGACGAGCTCGAGCGCGATCCGCACGACGGCCTCGGTCGAGAGCCCGGCCCTAGCCACGCGCGCCGCCCGCCGCTCCGACCACGGGCGGGAGCGCCGCCAGGTGGTCGAGCACCGCGGCTACGACCTCGTCGGGCGCCTCGAGCTGGGGGTAGTGGCCCACGCCGGGCAGGAGGAGCACCGTGGCGCCGAGCGCCTCGCCGGCCCACGCCGCCTCGGCCGCCGGGTCGGCGTAGTCGGGGTCGAGCGCGCCGAAGACCGCGAGCGCCGGCGCCCGGACCCGGGCGACGCGCGGCTCCACGACGCGGTGGTCCAGCTGGAGGCAGAGGTCCCGGAACGACCGCAGCCGCGCCGGGTCGCGCAGGCTCGCGCGCAGCGCCGCCCGGTGCTCGGCCAGGCGCGGGATCGGGCGCTTCCTCGTCAGGGTGCCGTAGATCGCGCTCCACGCCGCCGCGCCCCACGGGCGCGCCAGCAGCACGCGGTACCCGAGCCGCATGAGGCGCTGCCGCGCCGGTGACGCGGGCTCGCGCAGGAAGCCGTCGAGCAGCACGAGGCCGCGGACGAGCTCGGGGCGGTCGGCCGCGACGACGACGGCGGCGGACGCGCCCATCGAGCTCCCGAGCAGCACGGCGGGTCCGGCCCCGAGGTGCTCGACCAGCGCGGCGAGGTCCGAGGCCGTCGCCTCGTCGCCGTGTTCGGTGAAGGTCGTGTCGCTGTCGCCGTGGCCGCGCACGTCGGACACCACGACGCGGTAGCCGGCGGCGACGAGCCGCGGGGCGACGTCGTCGTAGGTGGCGCGCAGGTCGCCGATCCCGGGGACCGCCACGACGAGCGGGCCCTGACCGGTGTCGGTGTAGGTGACCCGGCCCTCGGGGCGCGTCAGGTGGTGGACGGGAGCTGCGGGGACACCCGAGGGGGACGCTTGGCTACTGGTCATAGTGCTGAGGCTAACTCCATTAGCCAGGCCATGCCAACGGCGTCACTCCACGGGTGCGGCCGCCGCGGTGAACTGGCTCGCGTACAGGCGCGCGTACTCGCCACCGGCGTGGAGCAGCTCGTCGTGGGTGCCCTGCTCGACGATCGCCCCGTCGGCCATGACGAGGATCAGGTCGGCGTCCCGGATGGTCGAGAGCCGGTGCGCGATGACGAACGACGTCCGTCCCGTGCGGAGCCGCGCCATCGCGTGCTGGACCAGCACCTCCGTGCGGGTGTCCACCGACGACGTCGCCTCGTCGAGCACGAGGATGGCCGGGTCGGCGAGGAACGCCCGGGCGATGGTCAGGAGCTGCTTCTCCCCCGCGCTGACGTTGCTGCCCTCGTCGTCGATCACCGTGTCGTAGCCGTGCGGCAGCGTCCGCACGAAGCGGTCGACGTAGGCGACCTCGGCCGCGGCGACGACCTCCTCGTGCGTGGCGCCGACCCGGCCGTAGGCGATGTTCTCCTCGATGGTGCCGCCGAAGAGCCAGGTGTCCTGGAGCACCATGCCGATCTGGGCGCGGAGCACCTCGCGGTCCATCGCGGCGATGTCCACGCCGTCGAGCGTGATGCGGCCGCCGTCGAGCTCGTAGAACCGCAGGAGCAGGTTGACCAGGGTGGTCTTCCCGGCCCCCGTCGGGCCCACGATGGCGATGGTCCTGCCCGGCTCCGCGACCAGGTCCAGGCCGTGGATGAGCGGCTGGTCCGGGTTGTAGGAGAAGGAGACGTCCTCGAAGACGACGCGCCCCCGGACCGGGTCGGGACGCGGCGCGTCGGCCGGCTCGGGCGACTGCTCCGGTCCGTCCAGCACCTCGAACACGCGCTCGGCCGACGCGACCCCGGACTGCAGCAGGTTCATCATCGCCGCGACCTGCGTGATCGGCTGCGTGAACTGGCGCGAGTACTGGATGAACGCCTGCACCTCGCCGAGCGTGAGCGTCCCGGACGCCACCCGCAGGCCCCCGACGACGGCGATCGCGACGTAGGACAGGTTCGAGACGAACATCATCGCGGGCTGGATGATGCCGGAGATGAACTGCGCCCGGAAGCTCGCGTCGTACAGCGCGGCGTTCTGCTCGTGGAAGGCCTCGGACGCCCGCTGCTGCCGGCCGAACACCTTGACCAGCGCGTGACCGGTGTACATCTCCTCGACGTGGGCGTTGAGCGTTCCGGTGCGAGCCCACTGCGCGACGAACTGCGGCCGCGACCGCTTCGCGATGGTCGCCGTGACGAGCGCCGCGACGGGCACCGTGACCAACGCGATGAGCGCCAGGACCGGCGAGATCCAGAACATCATCACGAGCACGCCGACGATCGTCAGCAGCGCGGTGATGAGCTGGCTCAGCGTCTGCTGCAGCGTCATCGCGAGGTTGTCGATGTCGTTGGTGACGCGCGAGAGCAGGTCGCCGCGCGGCTGCCGGTCCAGGTGCGCGAGCGGGAGCCGGCCGAGCTTGGCCTCGACCGCCTCACGCATCCGGAACACGACCCGCTGGACCACGCCCGTGGTGAGCAGCCCCTGGAGGTACCCGAAGAGCCAGGCCCCGAGGTAGAGCGCGAGCACCACGAGCAGCACCTGGCCCAGCGCGCCCAGGTCCACGCCCCGGCCGGGCACGACGTCGCTGCCCGCGACGACGTCGGCGAGCCGCTCCTGGCCGCTCGCGCGGAGCTGCTCGACGGCCTCCTGCTGCGTCAGGCCCGCGGGCAGCGACTGGCCGAGGAAGCCGGCGAAGACGATGTCCGTCGCGCGCCCGAGGAGGCGCGGCCCCAGGACGCCCAGGGCGACGCTGACCAGCGTCAGACCCAGGACCGCCAGGAGCACCGCGCGCTCGGGCCGCAGCACGCCGAGCATGCGCCGCGCCGAGCCGCGGAAGTCGCTCGCCTTGGCGGTGGGCATGCCCACCGCCATCCCCATCGGCCCGTGCGGGCGCTGCGGCGGGCGCGGGGCCGGCGCCTCCTGCGTCCGCGCGTCGTCCTCGCGCGTGCTCACGCCGCCTCCTGCGCGCTCAGCTGGGACAGGACGATCTCGCGGTAGGTCTCGTTCGCCGCCATGAGCTCGTCGTGGGTCCCCGCACCCACGACGGCACCGGCATCCAGCACGACGATGCGGTCGGCCGTCCGGATGGTGCTCACGCGCTGCGCGACCACGATGACGGTGGCGTCGCGCGTCTCGGGCGCCAGCGCCCGCCGCAGGGCGGCGTCGGTGGCGAAGTCCAGAGCCGAGAAGGAGTCGTCGAACAGGTAGACGGCGGGCCGGCGCACGAGCGCCCGGGCGATCGCCAGCCGCTGCCGCTGCCCGCCCGAGACGTTCGTCCCGCCCTGCGTGACGGGCGTGTCGAGCCCGCCCAGCGCCCGCACGAACTCGGCGGCCTGCGCGACCTCGAGCGCGTGCCACAGCTCGTCGTCGGTCGCGTCGTCCTTGCCGTACCGCAGGTTCGAGGCGACCGTGCCGGCGAAGAGGTACGGCTTCTGGGGCACGACCGCCATGGCGCTCCAGAGCGTCTGCAGGGCCAGGTCACGCACGTCCACCCCGCCGACGAGCACGGCTCCGGCGGTGACGTCCGACAGGCGCGGGATCATCTCCAGCAGGGTCGTCTTGCCCGAGCCGGTCGAGCCGATGATCGCCGTCGTCCGCCCCGGCTCGGCCAGCAGGCTCACGTCGCGCAGCACGGGCTCGTCGGCGCCCGGGTACCGGAAACCGACGTCGCGCAGCTCGACGGTGAGGCGCGCGGGCAGGGTCGTGACCGGCTCGGTCGGCACGGCGACGCTCGTGGCCGTGCGCAGGACCTCCTGGACCCGGTCCGACGACACCTCGGCGCGAGGCACGATCATGAACATCATCACGGCCATCATCACGGCCATGAGGATCTGCATCATGTAGCTGAGGAAGGCCGTCAGCGAGCCCACCTCCATGGACCCCTCGGCGATGCGCTGCCCGCCGAACCAGAGGATCGCGACACCGGCGGCGTTGGTCACCAGCATCACGGTGGGGAACAGCAGGGCCATGACGCGCCCGACGCCGATCGCGACGCCCATGAGCTCGCGGTTCGCGACGTCGAAGCGCTCGCGCTCGTGGGCGTCGCGGACGAACGCCCGGATGACGCGCACCCCACCGATCTGCTCCCGCAGGATCCGGTTGATGCCGTCGATCCGCGCCTGCATGGTCCGGAACAGCGGCCGCATCCGCGAGACGCCGAGCCCGAGCACGAGGAGCAGCACCGGGACGACGACCACGAGCAGGCCGGAGAGCTCGACGTCCTCGCGCAGGGCCATGACGACCCCGCCGACGACCATCACCGGCGCCGCGATGATGACGGTCAGGCTCATCACCACGACCATCTGGATCTGCTGCACGTCGTTCGTCGTACGCGTCAGCAGCGACGCCGCGCCGAACTGCCCGACCTCGCGCGCCGAGAAGGTCTGCACGTGGTCGAAGACGGCGGCGCGCACGTCGCGGCCGAGCGCGGTCGCGACCTGGGCGCCCACGTAGACGGCGCCGATCGCGCACGCCACCTGCACGAGCGTGACGGCCAGCATCACCGCACCCAGGCGCAGGATCGTGCCCGTGTCCCCCCGCGCGACGCCGTCGTCGATGATGTCGGCGTTGAGGCTGGGCAGGTACAGGTTGGCGATCGCCTGGACGAGCTGGAGCAGCACCACCACGACCAGCGACGCGCGGTACGGGACGAGGCGCTCGCCCAGGAGCGAGACCAGAGCACTGCCCCCGCGACGGCGCGGCTCGGTGCGCGGCTCGGTGGAGGTCACCTCGCGAACCTAGCCCCGGCCCCCGACACGGGCACGCGTGTTTTCCCAGGGCGTAGCGGACGGGTCAGCTGCGGTACGGCGGTGGGGCGATGCCGCCCTGCCCCGCGCCGCCGTCGGCGTCGGCGTCGGGATCCTGGAGCGGCGCCGGTGCGCCCTCGCCCTGGCCGGCCTCCCGGGACCGGTCGACGGGCCGCCCGCTGAGGGTGCCCGCGCTCGTCGCGTCCTGGGTCGCGGCCGCCGACTGGCGCCGCGCCTCCGCGAGCGCCTCGGCCGGCTCGGTGAGGGCCGACGGCGGCAGGTCGTCACCGAGCGGCGACGTGCCTGCGGGCCGTCCGGAGTCCGCGGCCAGCTCGCTGCCGGTGGCCGCACCGAAGCCCTTCCCGATGGCGTTGAGCGCCGCGGTGAACTCGGTCGGGATGAACCACATCTTGTTCGACTGCGAGCGCGCGACCTCGGGCAGCATCTGCAGGTACTGGTAGGCGAGCAGCTTCGGGTCCGCGTCGCCGCGGTGGATCGCGTCGAACACCTGCAGGATCGCGCGCGACTCGCCCTCGGCGTTGAGGATCGCCGCCTGCGCGGAGCCCTCGGCGCGCAGGATCGCGGCCTGCTTCTCGCCCTCGGCGGTGAGGATCTGGGACTGCTTGACGCCCTCCGCGGTGAGGATCGCCGCGCGACGGTCGCGCTCGGCGCGCATCTGCTGCTCCATCGAGCCCTGGATCGACTGCGGCGGGTCGATGGACTTGAGCTCGACGCGGTTGACGCGCACGCCCCAGCGCCCGGTGGCCTCGTCGAGCACGCCGCGCAGCTGGCCGTTGATCTGGTCGCGGCTGGTGAGCGTCTGCTCCAGGTCCATCGAGCCGACGACGTTGCGCAGGGTCGTGACGGTCAGCTGCTCGATGCCCTGGATGTAGTTGGCGATCTCGTAGACCGCCGAGCGCGGCTCGGTCACCTGGAAGTAGATGACGGTGTCGATGCTCACCACGAGGTTGTCCGAGGTGATCACAGGCTGCGGCGGGAAGGAGACGACCTGCTCGCGCAGGTCCACGGCGGCGCGCACCCGGTCGACGAACGGGATGAGCAGGTGCAGCCCCGCGTCGAGCGTGCGCGAGTACCGGCCGAGCCGCTCGACGATGAGCGCGACCGCCTGCGGCACGATCCGCACGGAGCGGACCAGCGCGATGACCACGAACAGGACGAGCAGGCCGAGCAGCACGTACCCGGCGATGGTGAGCGGGCTGGTCTCGGTCACGAGGTCTCCTCCGTCGGGCGTGGCAGGGGCGAGGCACTGGCGTGCGGATCGGTGGAGGGCCCGACGACGGCCGTCGCGCCGTCGATGCGCTGCACCACGACGGTCTCGCCGGGCGCCAGCAGGCGCGCGCCGTCCGTGCGGGCGCTCCACACCTCGCCCGCGAGCTTGACGCGCCCGGCTCGGTCCGAGACCTCGGCGACCACGAACGCGGGCCGGCCGACCAGCGCGTGCACGTTGGTCTCCACGAGCGGCACGCGCTGGCGCAGGTGGCGCAGCAGCCACGGCCGCAGCGCGAGGAGCAGCAGCCCGGACGCGACCGCGAACCCGACGATCTGCACCCACACGGGGAAGCCCATGACGGCCAGCAACGCGGCGACGGCGGCGCCGCCGGCGAACATCACCAGGACGAGGTCGAGCGAGAGCATCTCGATGACGGCGAGCAGCAGCGCCGCTCCGAGCCACCACACCCAGCCCATCGGACCTCCTCAGCCGTGGTCACCATCCTACTCGCCGGATGGTGCTGCCGAGGCCAGGACTTTGCCCGGTCTTGAACCGGCGCTCACCGGTCCTGACCGTCCCGCCCGGTCCGGCCCGGGTCAGCGGGCGCGCGCGCTCCAGCGGGCGCCGCGGCGGCCGCCGTCGGCGTGCCGCTCGACCTGGAGGTCGACGTCGAAGGTGGACGAGAGCCGCTCGGCCGTGAGCACCTCGTCGAGCGGACCGGCGGCGTGCACCCCGCCGTCCTTGAGCAGCAGCCCGTGCGTGAAGCCCTCGGGGATCTCCTCGACGTGGTGCGTGACCAGGACCAGGACGGGAGAGCGGTGGTCGCCCGCGAGCTCCGCCAGCGCGCCGACCAGCTCCTCGCGCCCGCCGAGGTCGAGCCCCGCGGCCGGCTCGTCGAGCAGCAGCAGCTCGGGGTCGGTCATGAGGGCGCGCGCGATCTGCGTCCGCTTGCGCTCGCCCTCGCTGAGCGTCCCGAAGGTGCGGTCGGCGAGGTCGCCGACGCCGAACACGTCGAGCAGCACGCGCGCGCGCTCGTGGTCGAGCGCCTCGTACTGCTCGCGCCAGCGCCCGGTCATCCCGTAGGCGGCCGTGAGGACGACGTCGAGCACCTTCTCCGAGCCGGGGATGCGGTCCGCGAGCGCGGCCGAGGCCACGCCGATCCGCGGCCGGAGCTCGAACACGTCGACGGCCCCGAGCCGCTCGCCCAGGACGTGGGCGGTGCCGCTCGTGGGGTGCATGCGCCCGGCGGCGACCTGCAGCAGCGTGGTCTTGCCGGCGCCGTTGCGGCCGAGCACGACCCAGCGCTCGCCGTCGCGGACGGTCCAGGAGACCCGGTCGAGGATCGTCTTGGGGCCCCGCCGGATGGTCACGTCCTGGAGGTCGAGCACCGCTGTCATGGTGCCCGACCCTACCTGCGCCGGTGCGCCCCGGGGCACCGCACCACGCGCGTCGGCGCGGCACACTGGAGCGCGTGAACCCCGCGCTCGAGCTCCCCCGGTCCGTCCTCCTGGCCCTGTGGCTGCAGGGTGTCGGCGCCGGCGCCGACCCGCTGCGGCGCGCCGTCGCCGCGGTCGAGGGCGACGACGAGCCGCACGTCGTCACGGGCGCCGGGACGACCGTCGTGCCCGGCGTGCCCGACGGCGGGACGCTCGCCGAGCTGCTCTCCGCATGGGCCGCCGGCCCCCGGGCGGCGGCCGCCCTGCTGCCCGTCCCCGGCGACGTCACAGGGCTGCCGCCCGAGGTCGCCGCCGAGGCCGTCGAGGCGGGCGAGTGCGTCCTGGCGCACGCGCAGGGGCGGGCCTGGGCCGCGGTCCCGGAGATCATCGCGTTCGGCTCGGTGCACGACACGGGCCACCTCGTCTCGTGGCGCGTGCACGAGGTGCCCGACTGGCGCCCCCGGCTGCCCGGGATCGTGGGGACGCTGAGCGAGGCGGAGCGGAGCCTGCGGGAGTGCCTGCGCGACGCGACCGAGGCGCTGGCCCAGCTCGACGTCGCGCGCTGGCGCGAGGACGCGGCGGACACGATCGCGGCCCTGCGCTCCGACGCGGACCCGGGCTGGCCGCTGCCCGACCGCCTCGCCGGACGCGCGGTGCGGGTCCTGGCGACCGCGGTCCGGCTGCGCACCGTCGTCGACCTGGCGACGGTGGACGACGGCGGCGCCGTCAACCTCTGGCAGGCCGACCAGCGGTCGGCCGCGCTGCGCCACGTGGACCACGCGGCCCGGCGGGCGGTCGCCGCGGCGACCGCCCAGGCGGCCGGCCCGCCGATCGCGGTCTAGGACCCCGCGAGGACCGACCGGTAGACCTCGATCGTCCGCTCGGCGATCGCGCCCCACGCGAAGTTGTCCTCCACGCGTCGTCGGGCCGCGCGGCCCATCTCGGCCGCGCGGGCCGGGTCGGTGGCGAGCGCGGTGAGGGCGGCGGCGAGGTCGGCGACGAACCGATCCGGGTCCACGGGCGTGCCCGTGCCGTCCTGGACCTGCTCGATCGGCACCAGCAGGCCGGTGACGCCGTCGTCGACGACCTCGGGGATGCCGCCCGTGGCCGTGCCGACCACGGGCAGGCCGCACGCCATCGCCTCGAGGTTGACGATGCCCAGCGGCTCGTACACCGACGGGCACGCGAACACGGTCCCGGCGCTGAGCACCGCCACGAGGTCCTCGCGCGGGAGCATCTGCTCGATCCACACCACGCCGTCGCGCTGCTGGCGCAGGTCGGACACCAGGCCTGCGACCTCGGCGGCGATCTCCGGCGTGTCCGGCGCACCCGCGCAGAGGACCAGCTGCACCTGCGGCGGCAGCGCCTCCGCGGCGCGCAGCAGGTAGGGCAGGCCCTTCTGCCGCGTGATGCGGCCGACGAACACGACCGCCGGTCGCTCCGGGTCGATGCCGAGCCCGCGCACGACCGTGTCGGCACGCGCCAGGGCCTCCTCCGTCTCCGGGCGCCGCCAGCCGGCGAGGTCGATGCCGTTGTGCACCACGTGCACCTTGGCGGGGTCGACCTGGGGGTAGCAGCGCAGGATGTCGGCGCGCATGCCGGCGCTCACGGCGATGACCGCCGCGGCGCCCTCGTAGGCCGTCCGCTCCGCCCATCCGGACAGCGCGTACCCGCCGCCGAGCTGCTCGGCCTTCCAGGGCCGCAGCGGCTCGAGGCTGTGCGCGCTCACGACGTGCGGGATGCCGTGGAGCAGCCCCGCGAGGTGACCGCCGAGGTTGGCGTACCAGGTGTGGGAGTGCACGACGTCGGCGCCCTCGACGTCCCCGGCCATGAGCAGGTCCACGCCGAAGGTGCGCAGGGCGGCGTTGTGCTCGGCCAGACCGGCGGGCACGTCGTAGCCGTCCACCCCCGCCTCCGCGCGGGCGCCGTCGAAGCACCGCACCCTCACGTCGAGGTGGCGCCGGAGCACCGCACTGAGCTCCGCCACGTGCACGCCGGCTCCGCCGTACACGTGCGGGGGGTACTCCCTGGTCAGCAGGTCGACGCGCACGACGACACGCTAGCGCGCCACGCACCCGATCGTCTGGCCGACGGGCCCGAGCACCCCTAGGGTCACGGGTATGGCAGCGCCGCGCGTCCTCGCAATCGTCCTCGCGGGTGGTGAGGGCAAGCGCCTCATGCCCCTCACCGCGGACCGCGCCAAGCCGGCCGTGCCGTTCGGCGGGATGTACCGCCTGGTCGACTTCGCGCTCTCCAACCTCGTCAACTCGCACTACCTGCAGATCGTCGTGCTGACGCAGTACAAGTCGCACAGCCTCGACCGGCACGTCGCCAAGACCTGGCGCATGTCGCCGCTGCTGGGCAACTACGTCGCGCCCGTGCCGGCGCAGCAGCGCGTCGGCAAGCACTGGTACCTGGGCAGCGCCGACGCGATCTTCCAGTGCCTCAACATCATCACCGACGAGCGGCCCGACGTCGTCGTGGTCGTGGGCGCCGACCACGTGTACCGGATGGACTTCGAGCAGATGGTCGACGCGCACCTCGCGTCGGACGCCGAGTTCACGGTCGCGGCGATCCGGCAGCCGATCTCGCTCGCCGACCAGTTCGGCGTCATCGAGACCCGCGCGGACGACCCGACGAAGATCAACGCCTTCCTGGAGAAGCCGACGGATCCGGTCGGGCTCGCCGACTCCCCCGGTGAGATCCTCGCCTCGATGGGCAACTACGTCGCGAACGCCGACGCCCTGGTCGAGGCCGTCACCAAGGACGCGGCCAACCCGACGTCGCGCCACGACATGGGCGGCGACATCGCGCCGTACTTCGTCGAGCGCGGCACCGCGGGCGTCTACGACTTCATCAAGAACGACGTCGCCGGCTCCACCGACCGCGACCGCGACTACTGGCGCGACGTGGGGACGCTGGACTCCTACTACGACGCCAACATCGACCTGATCTCGATCAACCCGGTGTTCAACCTCTACAACACCGACTGGCCCGTCTTCAGCGGGTACGCGCAGCTGCCGCCCGCGAAGTTCGTCCACGCCGGTCCCGGGCGCATGGGCCACGCGGCCGACTCGCTCGTCTCGCCGGGCGTCATCGTCTCGGGTGCCACGGTCACGGGCTCGGTGCTCTCGCCCGGGGTGTACCTGCACTCGTGGGCGTCGGTGAGCGACTCGGTCGTCATGGACGGCACGGACGTGGGGCGTCACGCCCAGGTGCACCGCGCGATCCTCGACAAGAACGTCGTGGTCAAGGAGCGGGCCCGCGTCGGCCTCGACGCCGAGCACGACCGGGCCCGCGGCTTCACCGTGACGGAGTCGGGCATCACGGTCGTCCCCAAGGGGACCGTCGTCGAGGGCTGAGCCCGCACCCACCGGCGCCCGGTCGGCGGACGCGCCGCGGCCACGGCGGCCACGCCGCTACCCTGCACCGCGTGGCACCAGCAGCGGACGTACGTGTGGTCGTGATGGACGTCGACTCGACGCTCATCACGGGTGAGGTCATCGAGCTGCTCGCGGCCCACGCCGGGGCGCGCGAGGAGGTCGCCGCCGTCACCGAGCGCGCCATGCGCGGCGAGATCGACTTCGCCACCTCGCTGCACGAGCGGGTCGCGACCCTCGCGGGCCTGCCCGTGGCGGTGCTCGACGCCGTGCGCGCGGACATGGTGCTGACGCCGGGCGCGGAGCGGCTGGTCGCCGAGCTCCACGACCGCGGCTGGCCCGTGGGCCTGGTCTCGGGCGGCTTCCACGAGCTGGTCGACCCCCTCGCGGCGCGCCTGGGCATCGACTTCGTGCGGGCGAACCGGCTCGAGATCGCCGACGGACGCCTCACCGGCCGCGTCGTCGGGCCCGTCGTGGACCGCGAGGCCAAGGCGCGCGCCCTGCGCGAGCTCGCCGCGGCCCACGGCGTCCCGATGGAGCGGACGGTCGCGATCGGCGACGGGGCCAACGACCTCGGGATGCTGGCGGCCGCGGGCCTCGGCATCGCCTTCAACGCCAAGCCGGTCGTGTGCGCGCAGGCCGACGTGGCGGTCCTCGACGCACCGCTCGACGCCGTGCTGGAGCACCTCCCGCGGCGCCCCACGGGCGCCTGAGCCACGCCCGGCGCCCGGGCGCCGGTGGCTAGGCCGGCGGTCGCACCGCGTCGAGGAGCACCGCGGAGGCCGGCTCGAGGGTCGCCCAGTCCGCGACGTCGAGCACCGCGAAGCCCGCCGTCGGCAGCCCGGCCCGTGCGGAGGCCAAGGCACGCTCGGACCCGCTGCCCGGGCGTGCGAGCGTGGCCGCCGCCGCGGACATCGTCGGCTCGTGACCCACGACGAGGACCGTCGCCACGCGCCCGTCGACGCCGCGCAGCAGGTCGACGAGCTCCGAGACGCCCGCGTCGTACAGGTCGTCGGTGATCACGACGTCCGGCTCCGGGGACCCGCGCAGCGAGCCCCGGACCAGGTCCCACGTCTGCCGGGTGCGCACGGCGGACGAGACGAGCACGAGCTCGGGGACGTGCCCCGCCGCGGCCAGCGCGGCGCCGACCGTGACGCACTGCGCGCGGCCCGCGAGTGCGAGCGGGCGCAGCGCGTCGCCGGCCACGGTGCCGGCCTCGGCCTTCGCGTGCCGCAGCAGCACGAGGCGGCGCCCGCCCGGGCGCGGCGACGTCACGTCACAGGCCCATCGCGTGGAAGCCGCCGTCGACGTGCACGATCTCCCCGGTCGTGGCCGGGAACCAGTCCGAGAGCAGCGCCGCGACGGCGCGGGCGGTGGGCTCGGCGTCGTGCGCGTCCCAGCCGAGCGGTGCGCGCTCGGGCCAGCCGCCCTCCATGGCCTCGAAGCCGGGGATCGACTTCGCCGCCGTGGTCCGGATGGGCCCGGCGGAGACGAGGTTGACCCGGATGCCCTGCGGCCCGAGGTCGCGCGCGAGGTAGCGGGCCGTGGACTCGAAGGCCGCCTTCGCCACACCCATCCAGTCGTACACGGGCCACGCGTACCGCGCGTCGAACGTCAGCCCCACGACGGCGGAGCCGCGCGGCATGAGCGGCTGCGCGGCCACCGTGAGGGCCTTGAGCGAGTACGCGGAGACGTGCAGCGCCGTCGCGACGTCCTCCCACTCGCCCGCGAGGAAGTTCCCGCCCATGACCGACTGGGGCGCGAAGCCGATGGAGTGCACGACGCCGTCCAGGTGGTCGACGTGCTCGCGGACCCGGTCGGCCAGCGCCTCCAGGTCCTGGGTCGACGTCGCGTCGAGCTCCACGACCGGCGCGGTGTGGGGCAGGCGCTTGGCGATGGCCTGCGTGAGGCGGAGCTGGCGGCCGAACGAGGTCAGGACGACCTCGGCACCCTCCTGCTGCGCGAGCCGCGCGACGTGGAAGGCGATGGAGCTGTCCATGAGGACGCCGGTGACCAGGAGCTTCTTGCCGTCGAGCAGACCCATGGAGCCGCTTCCCTTCGTCGAGTGTCGAGCGGTCGCCGTCCGCGCTGCGGCGACGCAGTGTCGTGGTGGTGACCCGTCAGTGCCCCATGCCGAGGCCGCCGTCGACCGGCACGACCGCGCCGCTGACGTACGCCGCGTCGGACGACGCGAGGAAGTGGACCACGCCGGCGACCTCGTCGGGATCCGCGAAGCGTCCGGCCGGGATCGCTGCACGGTAGGCCTCCTGGCGCTCCGGCGGCAACGCCGCGGTCATCGCGGTCTCGACGAACCCCGGCGCGACGACGTTCGCCGTGATGCCGCGCGCGCCGAGCTCGCGCGTGATCGACCGCGCCATGCCGACGAGCCCGGCCTTGGAGGCCGCGTAGTTCACCTGGCCGGCGCCGCCGTAGAGCCCGACCACCGAGGAGATGAGCACGATGCGGCCCCGCCGCAGCCGGATCATGCCCTTCGAGGCGCGGCGCACGCAGCGGAACGTCCCCGTCAGGTTGACGTCGAGCACCTGCTCGAAGTCCTCGTCGGTCATGCGCAGCAGCAGCTGGTCCCGCGTCACGCCGGCGTTGGCGACGAGCACCTCGACGGGCCCGTGCGCGGCCTCGACCTCGGTGAAGGCGGCGTCGATCGAGGCGGTGTCCGTCATGTCTCCGACCACGCCGAGCACGCCCTGCGGCAGGTCACCCGTGCGGTAGATGGTCGCGACCCGGTCCCCCGAGGCGACGAACCGCTCCGCGATGGCGCGTCCGATGCCGCGGTTGGCGCCGGTCACGAGCACGCTGCGAGGCGTGGTCTGCACAGGTCTGCTCCACTCAGGTCGACGGTCGGGAGGGGTCCGGTGCCCACCGGCACGCCCGGTGCCCCGGGAGTGAACGTAGCCGAAGGCCCGCCGCGGCCGCCCCCGACGCCCGTGGACCGAACGGCGGATAAACTCAGGAGGTGAACCGCACAGGCCTCCCCCGGCGCGAGTCCGGGCGACCGGACCGGGCCTCCGAGCCCGTCCCGCGGATCACGAGCGCCGCCGAGCCGCTGGCGGACGACATCGCGCGCCGGACCCGCCGCTACCTCATCCAGATGAGCATCCGGGTCGTGTGCTTCATCGGGGCCGTCACCGTCCAGCACTGGAGCCGGTGGCTCCTGCTCGCGGGCGCCGTGGTGCTGCCCTACATCGCGGTCCTGCTCGCGAACGCCGGACGGGAGCGCGGCGCGACGGTGGACCCGTACGACGCGACACGCGCCCTGCCGCCGGCACCCACGACGACCGCATTGCCCCCGACGTCCCCCCGGAGCCAGGACCAGTGACCACGAACGACACCGAGCCGGCCCAGGAGCTGCTGTGCAGCGCCCGCGGCTGCCGCGACGACGCCGCGTGGGGCCTGCGCTGGAACAACCCCAGGCTGCACTCCGGGGACCGGCGCAAGGTCTGGCTCGCGTGCGACGACCACCGGGCCCACCTCGAGCAGTTCCTGGGGGCGCGCGGGTTCCACCGTGACACGGTGCCGGTCGACGAGCTCGGGCCCGGCGACGGGTGAGCGCGACCGGTTCGACCGTGCGACAGGTCGCGCGGACGCTGCTGGTGGCCCTCGTCGTCGCCGTCGGCTGCACGGGCGCCGGGCTGTGGCAGTGGGGTCGCCACGAGGACCGCAGCGCCGCCATCGCGCTCGTGCAGGCGAACTACGACGCCGCACCGGTGCCGCTGGCGGACCTCCTCGGCCCGGGCGAGCAGCTCGACCCAGCCGACGTGTGGCGACCGGTCCGGGTCCGCGGCACCTACCTGCCCGCACCCGTGCTGCTGCGCAACCGCCCCGTCGACGGGCAGGCCGGGTTCCACGTCCTGGTCCCGCTCGTGCTGCAGGACGACGTGCTCGCCGGCTCGGTGCTCGTGGTCGACCGCGGCTGGGTGCCGCTGGGCGACGACAGCACGACGGCGGAGGTCCCCGCCCTGCCCGGCGGCCCGGTCGACGTCGTGGTGCGCCTGCGGCCCGGCGAGCGCGCCTCGGCCCGCGACGCCCCGGCCGGCCAGGTCCAGGCCATCAATGCCGACCAGGTCCGCGACGCCGCCCTGGGCACGCTGTCGGGCACCGGGCGCGCGGACGCGGGCGACTGGCCGGCCGACGCGACGCTGCGCGCGTACGGTGCCGTCGCCTCCGAGGACGGCGCGCGTCCCGAGGGCCTGGGCGCCCTGCCCGCGCCCAGCACCGACCCGGGCTCGCACCTGTCCTACGCGTTCCAGTGGTGGGTCTTCGCGCTGGGCGCGCTCGGGACCGGCGTGGTGCTGGCGGTGCGCGTCGTCCGGGAGGGCGATCCGGACGACGTCGACCAGCCCGACGCCGAGACCCCTGGCGGGACGCGCCCCGCCGGCACGTCCGGCCAGGGCTCGCGCCGTCGTCGTCCCACCGCCGAGGAGGAGGAGGATGCCCTCCTCGACGCGCAGGACGCGGGGCGTCCCGCCGACGTCAGGAGCGCGACTCCTTGAGGGCAGCGCGGCGCGCCTCGGCGGCAGCACCGCGCGTGGCACCACCCCGGGTCCGCATGGTGACGCCCTGCTCGACGAGCACGCCGTGGACGAACCCGTACGAGCGGCCGATGTCCTCGGCCATCGAACGGATGCTCTCACCGCGGTTGTAGCGCTCGACGAGCGATGCGGCGAGATCTTGCCGACCCTCGCCGGTGATCCGTGACCCCTTCGGCAGCTTCGTACCCATCATCGTCCTCCAGGCCCCAGGTTGGTGTGGCCCGCCACCGGACGGGAGCCCGGCCGACGGCGTCCGACCCGGTCGACGTCGCCCGGGCCGGGCGAGCTCACGCGAGCGAGATGAGGTCCGCGTAGCTGTCGTTCCATAGATCTTCGTCCCCATCCGGCAGGAGCACCACCCGTTCTGGTGACAAAGCGGTCACAGCGCCCTCGTCGTGCGTGACCATGACGACGGCGCCCGCGTAGCCGCGCAGCGCGTCGAGCACCTCCGCGCGGCTCGCCGGGTCGAGGTTGTTGGTCGGCTCGTCGAGGAGCAGGACGTTCGCCGACGACACCACCAGGGCCGCGAGCGCGAGGCGCGTCTTCTCGCCGCCCGACAGGACCCGCACGGGCTTGTCGGCGTCGTCGCCCGAGAACAGGAACGAGCCGAGCACCGAGCGCACCTGCGTGTCGCCCAGGTCGGGGGCCGCGTGACGCAGGTTCTCGACCACCGTCAGCTCGGTGTCCAGCGTCTCGTGCTCCTGCGCGTAGTAGCCGAGCTTGAGCCCGTGACCGGGCACGACCTCACCCGTGTCCGGCGTCTCGACGCCGGCCAGGAGCCGCAGGAGGGTGGTCTTGCCGGCGCCGTTGAGGCCCAGGATGACGACGCGGCTGCCGCGGTCGATCGCCAGGTCGACGTCCGTGAAGACCTCGAGCGAGCCGTAGGTCTTGCTCAGGCCGGTGGCGGTGAGCGGGGTGCGCCCGCACGGCGCGGGGTCGGGGAAACGCAGCTTCGCGACCTTGTCCGACGCGCGCTCGGACTCCAGGCCGGACAGGAGCCGCTCGGCCCGGCGCGCCATGTTCTGCGCCGCCGTCGCCTTGGTCGCCTTGGCCCGCATCTTGTCCGCCTGCGCGAGCAGGACCGTGGCCTTCTTCTCGGCGTTCGCCCGCTCGCGCTTGCGCCGGCGCTCGTCCGTCTCGCGCTGCGCCAGGTAGGCGTCCCAGCCGAGGTTGTACTGGTCCAGCTCGCCGCGGTTGGCGTCCAGGTGGAACACCTTGTTCACGGTCTGGCGCACGAGGTCGACGTCGTGGCTGATGACGAGGAACCCGCCGGAGTAGGAGCCGAGGTACTCGCGGAGCCAGACGACGGAGTCGGCGTCGAGGTGGTTGGTGGGCTCGTCGAGCAGCAGCGTCTCGGCGCCCGAGAACAGGATGCGGGCGAGCTCGACGCGCCGCCGCTGGCCGCCCGACAGGGTGCTCAGCGGCTGGCCCAGGATGCGCTCGGCGAGCCCGAGGTTGGACGCGATGCGCCCGGCCTCGCTCTCGGCCGCGTACCCCCCGGCCGCGGTGAACCGGGCCTCGAGCCGGGAGTACCGCTCCATCGCCGCATCGCGGGTGGCGTCGTCGGCGCTGGCCATCTCGCCCTCGGTGCTGCGCATGCGCCGGACGATGTCGTCCAGGCCGCGGGCCGAGAGGATGCGGTCCATCGCGACGACCTCGAGGTCGCCGGTGCGCGGGTCCTGCGGCAGGTAGCCCACGTCGCCCGTGCGCACCACCTGGCCCGACGTCGGCTGCCCCTCGCCCGCGAGGACGCGCGTCAGCGTGGTCTTGCCGGCGCCGTTGCGGCCGACGAGGCCGACGCGGTCGCCCGCGGCGATCCGGAACGACGCCTTCTCGAGGAGGACGCGGACGCCGATGCGCAGCTCGACGTCATGTGCGGTGATCACTGAGGTTTCCTCCGACGGGCGCCCGGCCGCCTTGTGGGCGGGCACAAACGCCACCCATCCTACGACCGGCTAGCGTGGTCGGCCGACCGCAGTACCGTGACCGACCCGCAGGTCTGGAGGACCATGGTCCCGACGCCCGAGGCCGCCCTGCCCGACGACGGCCGCGCCGGGGCCGCGCTCCCCCTGCCCGCGGCCCGGAGCTCGGCCGCGACCGACGTCGCCCTGGTCGCCACGTTCGCGGCCTTCATCGCGGTCTGCGCGCTGCTGCCCGCCATCACCCTGCCCGGCATGGCCGTGCCGATCACGCTGCAGACGTTCGGCGTGATGCTCGCGGCCCTCGTCCTGGGCCCGGTGCGGGGCGCCCTCGCCGTCCTGCTCTACCTCGCGGTGGGGTTCGCCGGGATCCCGGTCTTCTCGGAGGGCACGGGCGGCCTGGCGACGTTCGGCAAGGTGTCGCTGGGATACCTGCTCGCCTTCCCGGTCGCGGCGCTGGTCGCCGGCCTGCTCTCCGCGCGCGCGCTGCACCTGCGTCCCGGGCTGCGCCCGCTCGCGTTCTTCGCGAGCGCGACCGCCGCGAGCCTGCTGGTCGTGCACCCGCTCGGGATCACCGTCATGGGCGCGCGGCTGGGCCTCTCGGGCGGCGAGGCGATCGCCGCGGGTGCGACCTTCCTCCCGGGCGACGTCGTGAAGAACGTGCTGGCGGCGGTCGTCGCCACGGCCGTGCTGCGGGCGTTCCCGGACCTGCGCGCGCGGCGGCGCTGAGCGCGGGGCGCGGCCGTAGGCTCGTGACGTGATCGAGCTGGTCGACGCGACCGTCACGGTGTGGGCGGCCGGTGACCGTGACGAGGTCGTGGAGCTGCTCGCGCCGACGACGCTCACGCTCGCCGAGCGCCGGGTCGCCGTCGTCGGTGCCAACGGCTCGGGCAAGTCCACCCTCGCCCGCCTGGTCAACGGGCTCGTGCTGCCGTCGGCCGGCGCCGTGCGCGTGGACGGGCTCGACACGCTGCGCGACGGCGCCGCGGTCCGGCGCCGCGTCGGCTTCACCTTCACCGACCCCGACGCCCAGATCGTCATGCCCACCCCCGTCGAGGACGTCGCGCTCTCCCTGCGCCGCCTGGACCTGCCCGCCGACGAGCGGGCCGAGCGGGCGCGCGAGGTCCTCGCGCGCTACGGGCTCGGCGAGCGGGCCGACGTCCCCGTGCACGCCCTCTCGGGCGGGCAGAAGCAGCTGCTGGCGCTCGCGGCGGTGCTGGCCACCGAGCCGGCCGTGCTGGTGTGCGACGAGCCGACGACCCTGCTGGACCTGCGCTGGCGGCGCGCCGTCGACGCGCTCCTGGACTCGCTCGACCTGCAGCTGCTCCTGGTCACGCACGACCTGGCCGCGGCGCGGCGTGCCGAGCGCGTGCTCGTGGTCGACGAGGGCGCGGTCGTGGCGGACGGCGACCCCGACGACGCCGTGGACCACTACGTCGAGCTCATGTCCGGGGTGACGCGGTGAGCGCGCCGCCCGCGCGTCCCGCCGACCCGCGCCACCAGCGCCTGCGGTGGGCCGGTCCGCTCGGCCTGCACCAGCCCGGCGCGTCGTGGCTGCACCGGGCGCCGGCGGGCACGAAGCTGCTCGGCCTCGCGGCCGTCGGTGCGGCGGTGCTCGTGGTCTCCGGGCCATGGCCGAGCCTGGCCCTGCTGGCCGGGGCACTCGGGGTCGCCGCGTCGGCTCGCCTGCGGCTGCGCACGACGCTGCGCCAGCTGCTGCCCGTCCTGGTGGTCGCGGTCCTCGTCGGCGGCTTCCAGGCGTGGCGACGGGGTCCCGCGATCGCGGTCGAGGTGGCCGCCGACCTCGTCACGGTGGTCGTCGTGGCGGTCGTCCTGACCGCGACCACCCCGGCGGACCGGCTGCTCGACGTGCTCGGACGCGCCGCCCGCCCGTTGCGCCACGTGGGGCTCCGCCCGGAGGTCGTCGCGCTCGCCGTCGGGCTCATGCTCCGGGCCGTGCCGGCCCTGCTCGAGACCTCGCTCGAGGCGCGCGACGCCGCCCGCGCCCGCGGGCTCGAACGCGACCCGCGGGCCGTGCTGGTACCCGCCGCCGTGCGCGCCGTCGGACGGGCGCGGC
>NZ_JACEXH010000282.1:0-2586 GCF_014525465.1 Actinotalea sp. JY-7885
GGCGGTCCCGGCGGCGTGGACGCGCAGGCGTGCGTGCTCGGCCCTGACGCGCGTGAGCCATCCGAGCCCTTCCGGTCCCAGGCGCCCGCCGCGCGGGCGCCCCCGCTGCGCGGACTCCACGGCGCGCTCGAGCAGCCGGTCGCCCGTGGCGAGGTGACGGGCCGGGTCCTCGCCGCGCAGGCGGGCCTGCTCGGCCTGGTCGGCGAGCGCCCCCACCGCGAGCGCGGCGAGCCAGATCCCGCCGAGGAAGTAGTCGCTCCAGGTCCGGCCGAGGTGCTCGATGATCCGCTGCGCCAGGGCGAGCGCCTCGTCCAGCTCGCCGCCCCACGTCAGGGCGTCGACGGTGCACCCGGCGGAGATCAGCGCGATCTGCGGGTCGCGCTCCCAGGCGCCCTCGAAGGCCCGGCCGCGCGCGACGGCGTCCTCGTCCCCGCGCGCGACGGCGCCGTACAGGCGCACCGCCGCCAGCAGCGGCGAGGAGGCGCCCCGGCCCTCGCCCAGCTCGTCGTCGCGCAGGTCGCCGCGGCAGTACCTGGTGAGCGCGGCGAAGAAGGCCTGGGCGTGCCCGAACTCGCTCCAGGTCAGGCCGGCCGCGCGGCTGCGGGCGACGGCGGCGTCGAGGACCGTCGCCGCGTCGTCGAGCCGCCCGGCGTAGTAGTGCGTGGTCGCGAGGTTGTACGCGCAGCGCTGCTCGGTCACGAGGTCGCCCGCGCTCGCGGCGCTGCGGCGTGCGGTCTCGAGGAGCGCCGCCGCGCTGTCGGGGTCGTCGACCACGAGCACCGCGAGGGTGGCGAGCGCGTCGGCCTCGGGGCCGGGGAGCCCGGCGGAGCGCGCCAGGTCGATCGCGGCGTTCGCGCTCTGCGCCGCCTCGTCGTCGCGGTCCTCGAGGAGGCACGCGCGCGCGTGGACGGCCAGGCACCAGGCCCGGTCGGTGTCCGGGGCGTCGTCGGTCAGGGACGCGAGGGCGCGGCTCGCCTCGGCGAGCGCCTCCTGCGTGGCGTCCTCGGCCAGGAGCGTCTGCGCGAGGCGCGAGCGCAGCGGCGCCTGCCGGGCGGCGTCGTCGTGGGCGGCCTCCACCGCGAGGCGGGCGAGCGTGACCGCGCGGCCCGTTCGACCCGCGCGGGACGCGGCCTGGGCCGCGTCGTCCGCCAGCGCGACGCGGTCGACCCCGGCCCGGGCCGTCTCCGGGGCCGCGTCCCACAACCCGAGCACCGTCTCGAGGTGCCGGAGCTCCTCCTCGGGTGCGAGCACCCGGCCCGCCTCCTGGGCCGCCTCGAGCGACGCGCGGACGGCGGTCGTCACGTCGTGGCAGCGCTGCGCGTGGTGCGCACGCTGCGCGGAGGTGCCCAGCGACGGGTCGGCCAGCATCGCGTCGAGGTAGGCGCGGTGCAGCGCCACCTGCTCGCCCGGCAGCAGGTCGGCGTAGACGACCTCGGCGAGCAGGGCGTGCCGGAAGGCGATGCGGCCCGCCTCGCCCCCGAGCACGTGCGCGGCGACCGCCTCGCGCAGCGCGACGTCGAAGTCGCGCCCGCCGCGCGCGGCCCAGACCCCGCGCAGGAGCGGCTCGGACACGCGCCGCCCCGCGACGGACGCGACCCGTGCGAGCTCCTGCACCGCCGGGTCGACCTGGTCCAGCCGCGCGCGCAGGACGTCCGCCAGCGACCACGGCAGCGCGCCCCCGCCCCCGGCCTCGAGGATCTCCTCGGCGAAGTACGCGTTGCCCTCGGACCGCGCGAGCACCCCGCGCACCACCTCGCGCGGCACCGGCCCCCCGGCGACGGCCTCGACGAACGTGCCGAGCTCCGCCGCCGTGAACGGGGCGAGCTCGATGCGCTCCACGCGGGGGTGCCGCGAGAGCTCCGCGAGGACCGGTCGCAGCGGGTGGCGGCGGTGCAGGTCGTCCGCCCGGTAGCTGGCCACGACGAGCAGGTGCTCGCTGCCCAGGCGCGCGACGAGGAAGCGCAGGACGTCGCGGCTCGACGAGTCGGCCCAGTGCAGGTCCTCGAGCACGAGGACGAGCGGTCGCCCGGGCCGCCCCACCGCCCCGAGGACGGCGGCGAGCCCGTCGAACAGCTGCAGCCGCCCGCCCGCGTCCTCGGGTCCCGCACCGCCCCCCATGGGCCCGGGACCCGCCGCGTCCTGGGACGCGGGGACGAGCCGGGCGAGGGCCGGCCGGGCGCTGAGCACGCGGTCGACGACGTCGCGCCCCGCCTCGAGCGACCGCAGGCGCCGGAGCGCCTCCGCGAACGGCAGGTAGGGCAGCCCGACCTCGCCGAGGTCGACGCAGTGCGTCGTGACCACGGCGGCACCCCGGTCCGCCGCGATGCCGGCGAGGTGGTCGAGCAGCCGGGTCTTGCCGACGCCCGCATCGCCCCCGAGGAGCACGAGCGAGGGCGAGCCGGCGGCGGCGCGGTCGAGCGCGGCGTCCAGCCGTGCCACCTCGGCCTCACGGGCGACGAAGGTCGTCATCGGGCGGCGTGCCATGCCCCCGATCCTGGCAGCGCCCACCGACGCGCGTCACCGGTCACGGCCTCACCGCGTGCGGCGCGCCGCCGCGCCGGCCGGCGGACGCGCGGGGCGCGCGGC
>NZ_JACEXH010000283.1:0-2373 GCF_014525465.1 Actinotalea sp. JY-7885
ACCGCCCGGCGCCCGGCCGCACGGCGCGGTGCGCGGCTCCGGTCGGCGCTGCGCTCGGCGAGCAGCTGGTCGATCCGGGCGGCGCGCACGCTCCCGCGCGTCGCGCGCTCGTGCTCGCGGGCGGCTATCTCGTAGACGGTGATGGGATGCATGGTGGTGCTCCTGGGACGTGAAGGGACTGGTTGCGAGGACGGGCCAGGTCCTTCACCGCGGTGCTCCCAGGCTGGCAGGCGGCGGCGCCCGCGGGCACGTGAATATCCGGGCGCGAGGGCCTCCCGAGGCCCGGGACGGGGCGTCGGCTCGTCGCGCGAAGGGCTGCACGCGATGCGATGCTCACCAGATGTCAGCAACGAGCTCCGGGTGGGTCGCCGGCGCGCGTCGGCGCGCCGCCGAGGTGTGGGGACGGCGCACATGGGTCACGGACCACGGGCCGCAGGTCGCGATCGTCGTCGGCCTCCTGCTCGTCGTGCTGGGGACCGCCGGGTTCTTCGGGGTCTTCGACGCCGTGCAGGAGAGGGACGACCTCGCGGAGCTGGACACCCCCGTCCTCGAAGGGCTCGCGCAGGCGCGCAGCGCGCCCGTGACGGCGGTCCTCACGGTGATCACGACGGTCACCGGCCCGGAGATCCTGCCGGTGCTCGTCCTCGTGGGGACGCTGACGTGGGGCTTCTGGCGCAAGCAGTGGTGGCAGGCGGGTCTGCTCGCCGGCGCGATGATCGCCTCGACGCTCGTCTCGGTCCTCATCAAGTCGGCGGTCGCCCGGCCCCGGCCGCCCGTCGACACGATGGTCGAGGCGGGGGTGGAGACCACCTACTCCTTCCCCTCGGGCCACACGATCGGCACGGCGACCCTGCTGCTCGTGGTCGGGTACCTCGCCTGGATCCGCGAGCCGCGCGTCGCGTCGCTCGTCAGGTGGTTCCTCGGTGTGGTCCTCGGGGTGGCGGTCGTGGCGCTGAGCCGGCTGTACCTCGGGTACCACTTCGTCACGGACGTCGTGGCGTCCGTCGCGCTGGCGGTCGCGGTGCTGGGAGGGGTCGTGGTCGTCGACCGGCGTCGTGCGGCCCGGGCCGCGCGGGTCACCGCCGACGCCTGACGCGGACCACCCGGGCGGCGCGCCCCCGGCAGGATTCGAACCTGCGACCTGCGGATTAGAAGTCCGATGCTCTATCCACTGAGCTACGGGGGCCGGCGCACCCGGACGTCGCTGTGCCGAAAAATGGCACTTGACCTGCGATGACGCAAATGCGGCCCCATCGTACACGCGGCCCGCCGCCCGCCGCCGGGAAGACGGCGACGCGCTGCTCGGCGCGGTCGTTTGGCCGCCGACGCGCCGCACGGGAGGATGGTCCCGTGACCATGGCACCGAGCACCTCAGGGCTCCCGCCAGCGGTCCGTACCGGTGTCGAGGGGCGTCCGACCGGCCTCGCCCGGTCGGCGACGGCGTCGGTCGAGCAGCGGCCGCGCGCGAGCGCCTCGCTGCTGGACGCGGTCAGCGACCTGCGCCGCGACGTGGACGCCACGCGCTTCCCGCTGCCGCTCCCGGGGGTCCGGGAGGCCGAGGAGCGCCGGGTGCAGCTGCTCGACCAGCTCGACGACCACCTGCTGCCCCGCCTGCGTGAGCTCTCCGCCCCGGCCGTCGTGGTCGTCGCGGGCTCCACGGGCGCCGGCAAGTCGACCCTGGTGAACTCGATCGTCGGTCGGGAGGTGAGCACCGCGGGCGTGCTGCGGCCGACGACGCGGCGTCCCGTCCTGGTGCACCACGGTGCCGACACCGAGCTGCTCGCCGACCACCCGCTGCGCGACGCGGTCGACGTCGTGGTGAGCGACGAGGTGCCGCGGGGCATCGCGCTCGTCGACGCGCCCGACCTCGACTCGCTGGTGGAGAGCAACCGGAGCACGGCGCACCGCCTGCTCGAGGCCGCGGACCTGTGGGTCTTCGTCACCACCGCCGCGCGCTACGGCGACGCCCTGCCCTGGCAGGTGCTGGACCGCGCCGCGCTGCGCGGGACCTCGATGGCCATGGTGCTGAACCGGGTGCCGGACGACGCGCTCGTGACCATCCGGACCGACCTCATGGCGCGGCTGCGCGCGCGGGGCCTCGCGGCCGTGCCGCTCTTCATGGTCAAGGACCTCGGCCCTCACGAGGGCCTGCTGCCGCCCGCCGCCGTGGCGCCGATGCGCCGGTGGCTCGCGATGGTCGCGGGTCCCGACCGGGCGCGCGCCGTGATCACCCGCACGCAGCGCGGTGCGATCGCGGCCCTGCGCCCGTGGGTCGAGGAGCTGGCCGACGCCGTGCAGGCGCAGGTCGACGCCGCGTCGGCGCTCGGCGCGGTCGTCGAGGAGGCGCTCGGCCGCACGGCGGACGCGGCGGTC
>NZ_JACEXH010000284.1:0-2348 GCF_014525465.1 Actinotalea sp. JY-7885
GCGCCCGGGGCGCGGCCCGCGGCGTCGACCGCGACGGCCGCTCCCGCCGCCCGCCGCACCGCGCTCGCCGGTCGACGCCGGCGCGATGTTCGTCGGGGCGACGCGCTACCGCGGTCCCCACTCGTGGGCCGTGCTGTCGCGCGAGTGGTACCCGATGGTGGCGGCGATGCGACGGCTGCGCGGCTACGTGTGGCACGGCGTCTACTGGGAGCCGCCCTTCACGCTCGGCACGCTCGCGTTCTTCGCCACGCGCGACGACCTGCTGGCGTTCGCCCGCCTCCCCCAGCACCGCCGCCTCATGCGCTGGATCACGCGGGACCGGCGCCACGGCACCGCCGGGTACATCCGCATCCACGTCGCCGACCCGGCCGGGGAGGCGGCCCCGTGAACCTCGAGGAGGTGAGGACGCGCGCGCAGCTGCGCGAGTTCCTCGACCTGCCGCTGCGCCTGCACCCGCGCGAGCTCGCCGTGCCCCTGCTCGCCGACACCGTCGAGCAGTGGTGGCGAGGGCGGAGCCCGCACCCCGAGCCCGTGACCCTCCTGCTCGCGCGCGACGCGTCGGGCGACGTCGTCGGCCGCACGACGGTCCACACGGACGCGCGCCTCGACGCCCGGCTCGGCGCACGCTCGCTGCTGTTCGGGGCCACGGAGTTCGCCGACGAGGCGGCCGCCCGGGCGCTGGTCGACGGGCTCGCGCGACGGGCGGAGGGCCACGAGCAGCTGTTCGGCCCGGTCTCGCTGCTCCCGAACCAGACCGGCGGCGTCCTGACGTCCGGGTTCGAGGAGCGCGGCTTCGTCGACTCCCCGTGGAGCCCCGCCCGCGTCGCGGCCACGTACGAGGCGCTGGGGTTCCGGCGCTGGGGCGAGGCACAGACGTGGGCGGTGGACGTCGACCCGGCGAACGCGGCGGGCGCGCCCACGCCGGACGAGTGGCGGGCCGCGGGTCTCGTGCTCGAGCGCGGTCGGCGCTCGAGCGTCGGACGGCTCGTGCCCGAGGTCCTCGAGGTGCTCAACCGGTCCTTCGCGGCGCTGCCCTACTACACCCCGATCACGCCCGCCGAGATGGCGGCGGCGACGGACGGCCTGGCCTTCCTCGTCGACGAGGAGCTCCTGCTGCTCGCCCGCGACGCGCGCTCCGGCCGGCTCGTCGCGTTCCTGCTCGTTGTCCCGGACCTCACCGCCTTCGTGCAGCGCGCCGGCGGCCGGCTGGGCGTGCTGCGCCGGCTCGAGCTGCTCGCGACCCGGGGCCGGTACCGCCGCGAGGCCGTGCTCGTCATCCAGGGCACCGACCCGGACCGGCAGGGCCGCGGGGTGCTCACGCTCCTGAGCCGGCAGCTGCACGCGGCGCTGGCGACCGGCGGCTACGCACGGCTGCGCAGCACGATGATCGCTCCCGACAACCCGGGATCGCGGCGCCAGCTCGAGCGCTTCGGCGGCCGCCCGCTGCACGGCGTGACGTTCTACCGCCTGCCGCTCGGCGCCGCCCACGCGGACACCGGCCACCCGGGCGGGACAGCCCCCGCCACGCCCGACCGCCGCACACCCAGCGGCTCCCCTGAGACGAGGCCCACGTGAGCACGCCCGACCCCGCGGCCGCCGCGGACCCCGCCCTCGCCGACGACGCCCTGCGACGCTGGCTCACGATCGCGGGCAGGGCCCCGTCGCCCCACAACACCCAGCCGTGGGCGCCGCGGGTGGCGGGCCGGACGATCGAGCTCGCCGTCGTGCCGTCGCGCGTGCTCTGCGCGGGTGACCCGACCTTCCGCGACCTCCTGCTCAGCCTCGGCGCCTGGGTGGAGAGCGCCGCGGTGGCCGCGGCGGCCGACGGCCGGTCGCTGCGCGCGGAGCCGACCCCGCACCTCGAGCGGCTGCACGACCTGCCCGTGCGCGGGCCGGCGGACCCGGCCACCCCGGTCCTGGTGCTGCACGTCGAGGACGCGCCGTACCCGACCCCCTTCACGCCGCAGGACGTGCGCACCCGGCGGGTCCACCGCGGCGAGCTCGGGGCGGCGCCCGACGTCTGGACCGACGCGGCCGGCCTGCCGGACTGGCTCCGGCTCGGGGAGGTCGACGGCGCCGCGATGCGGCACCTCGTCCGGCTGGGCACCGCCTCCACGGTCTCGCGCCGGGGCGTCGCCGAGGAGCTCGTGCGGTGGCTCCGGCTGAGCCCGGACCACCCGCGCTACCGCCAGGACGGCATGACCGACGCGATGCTCGGTGTGCCGCGCCTCGCCGCGCGCCTGGCCGCACCGTTCACGCGGCGCGCCGCCCTGCGCGACCCCCTGCTGGGGGTCGCGGGCCGCGCCGCGCGCACCCTCGAGCTCCTCGGCCGCGGCCAGCCGGTCCCG
>NZ_JACEXH010000285.1:0-2345 GCF_014525465.1 Actinotalea sp. JY-7885
GGCTCGACCACCTCGGACCCCGAGGCCGAGACGACGACGACGTCACGGCCCGCCGCGTGGTGCTCGTCGATGAGCGCGACGGCCTCGGCGTAGACGGTCGGCGCGATGTGCAGGTGCAGGGTCTCGGGCGGGGTCTCGGACCGGCCCCGGCCGGTGCGGAGCTCGCCGACCGGCTGGCGCTCCTGGCCGAGCTCGCCGCGACGCCGTTGCCACCGTCGGTGCCCGCGCTCGTGCTGGCCGCCGTCGTCCACGGCGAGGTGCTGGCGCTGCGCCCGTTCGTCGCCGGCAACGGGGCCGTCGCGCGGGGCGTCCTGCGCCACCTGCTCACGCGCGACGGCGTGGACCCCGTCGGCGTCGTGGTGCCGGACGTGGTCTGGGCGGCCCGGCCCCACGTGCACCTGTCCGCGGCCGCGCGCTTCGCCACGGGCACGCCGGAAGGCGTCGCGACCTGGCTGCGCCACGTGGCGGGTGCGGTGCGGGCGGGTGCACAGGAGGGGACGCGGGTGGCGGACGCCGTGGTCGCGCGGCGGCTCGCACCGCCGGACGGCGACCGGGACACCGACGGGCCCTGACGCGACGACGGCGCCCCCGGTAGTCCGGGGGCGCCGTCGGCGACAGCTGCGGGAGGAGAGGTATCAGGCGCTTCAGGTACTGCCGCTACGGGGCTAGCCCGGTCGGCAGGTCCGCTCGAGGACAGGTCGAGCGTGGGTTCTCAGGTCCCGCTGTGCTGTTGTGGTTCATTTCTACGCTCGCTTGCCCGACGAGGGAAGGGACTGAAGTCCTAGGCGTCGCCCGACCCACGGGGATGCCCAGCACGTGGCCGGGACCGTGTCAGGACGTGGACCGCCGGTGCCGGCGGACCAGCAGGACGGCCGCGACGGCGGCGACCAGAACCAGCGCGGCGACGGGGATGGTGCGCCGGGGCTGCGGGAACGAGGGCCGCAGGGCGACGGGCCGCGCGAACGTCAGGACGTCCCAGCCGCGCTCGATCGCGAGCCGGCGCAGGGCGCGGTCGGGGTTGACGACGGCGGCGCTGCCCACGGACTCGAGCATCGGCACGTCCGTCACCGAGTCGGAGTAGGCGTAGCTGGCCTCGAGGTCGTAGCCGTGCTCGGCCGCGAGCCGCCGCACCGCCTCCGCCTTCGCGGGGCCGTAGGCGTAGAAGGCGATGCCACCGGTGTAGCGGCCGTCGAGGGTCTCCATCTGCGTCGCGACCACCCGGTCGGCGCCGAGCAGGGCGGCGATCGGCTCGACCACCTCGGACCCCGAGGCCGAGACGACGACGACGTCACGGCCCGCCGCGTGGTGCTCGTCGATGAGCGCGACGGCCTCGGCGTAGACGGTCGGCGCGATGTGCAGGTGCAGGGTCTCGGCGACGATCGAGGACACCTGGGCGACGTCCCACCCGGTGACGAGCGAGGACAGGTGGGCGCGCAGGCGCTCGGTCTGGTCGGCGTCGGCGCGGCCGAGCAGGAACACGAACTGGGCGTAGGCGGTGCGGAGCACGTCGCTGCGCGTGATCAGCCCGCCCGCGTAGAACGGACGGGAGAAGGCGGTCGCCGACGACGTCGCGATGATCGTCTTATCCAGGTCGAAGAACGCGGCGGCACCCATGTCGCTCCCTCCGCGCCCCTCCCGGACGCTCCGGCCGGCCTCCCGTGAGGGTAGCGAGCCGGCGCCCTGCCGGGAGTCGCGGTGATCGTCATGTCCGGGTCGTCCCCAGTCCGGGGCCTTCGGGCGTCGTCCCCAGGCCCGCGGGTCCTTCCGTCGTGCCGCGCGACGGCGCCGCCACGCTGCTCGGCGGAGGTGGTGCGGTGCGAGCGCGGGTGGTCGTCGTGGTGGGGGCGTGCGGCGGGGTCGGGGCGTCCACGCTCGCGGCCTTGCTCGCGCTGCGCGCGGTGCGCGCCGGGACGAGTCCGGTGCTCGTGGACCTCGCCGCGACGGGCGGCGGGGTCGACGTCCTCCTGGGCACGGAGGACCTGCCGGGGGTCCGCTGGCCGGACCTCGCGCACGTGCGGGGTGCCCTCGCCGGCGCCGATCTCGACGGCGCGCTGCCGACGTGGCGCGGCGTGGACGTGCTCGGCGGTGACCGGCGCGGCGGTGCCCCGCCCCGGGCAGCGGTCGAGGCGCTGTGGCCCGCCCTGGAGGAGCGGTACGGCGTCGTCGTCGTGGACGCCCCGGCCGCCGCGCTGGCCGACGATGCCGTGGGCGGCGTGCTCGCGACGCGGCCCCACCTGCTGCTCGTCACGGGCCAGGACGTGCGCGGGGTCGCCGCCGGGCTGACGGCGGCGGCCGGGCTCGAGGCGGGCGGGGCTCCGGGCGCGCAGCTCGTGCTGCGGCGTCGG
>NZ_JACEXH010000286.1:0-2342 GCF_014525465.1 Actinotalea sp. JY-7885
GTCGGCGGCGTCCAGCGTGCGCGCGAACGCCTTCGGGTCCGCGTCGGGACGCCCGGCGCGCTCGGGCTCGGGCCGTGCCGGGCGGGGCGGGGCAGCGGGCGGGGCGACGACGGTCACCGGTCCTCCTCGGTCGTGGGTCCGGGCGCGGCGCCGGCGCGGCGCAGGGCCGCCTCGTCGAGCGCGAGCTGCTCCGAACGGAGCTCCTCGACGGCGACCACGGCCTCGTGGCGATCGGCGAGCTTGCGGATCATGAGCGCGCGGGCGCGGGCGTCGCTCCAGTCGTCGGTCGCCCGGCGCACGCGGAAGTCGACGACGTCCCTCGCCGCCACGGCCTCGGTGAACAGGCCGCTGGCCGCGGCCCGAGCCGCCACCGCCGCCTGCCAGGTGATCTCGTCGGACCGCTCGGGGAGCTCCGCCGCCGCGAGCGCCTGGGCGGAGCGGCGCTCACGCCGCTCGGCCGCGCGCAGTGACGCGTTGGCCCGCTCGAGCTCGGCGGCGGCCTGCTCCTCCTGCATGCCGCGCAGGCGCAGGAGGCCGGCCAGCCGGAAGGGGGTGGCCATCACAGGCCACCCATCTGGCCGACGAGGCGCCGCAGGTGCTCCCACGACTCGCCGGCCGGGGCGGCCTCGTCCATGCCCTGGCGCAGGAAGGCGTCGATGGCGTCGGCGTTCGCGACGGCCGCGTCGACCAGCGGGTTGGAGCCGGCCGCGTAGGCACCGACGTCGAGCAGGTCCTGCGCGCGACGGCGCGCCGCCATGACCTGGCGCAGGCGCGCGGCCAGGGCCTTCTGCTCGGGCGTGCTCACCCGGCCGGCCACGCGCGAGACGGAGCCGAGCACGTCGACGCTCGGGAAGTGGCCCGCCACGGCGAGGTCGCGCGTCAGCACGACGTGGCCGTCGAGGATGGATCGCGCGGCGTCCGCGATCGGCTCGTTGTGGTCGTCGCCGTCGACCAGGACGGTGTAGATGCCCGTCACCGAGCCGCGCTCGGCGGTGCCCGCGCGCTCGAGCAGCTGCGCGAGCAGCGAGAAGGTCGACGGCGGGTAGCCGCGCGTGGCGGGCGGCTCCCCGACGGACAGGCCGATCTCGCGCTGCGCCATCGCCACGCGCGTCAGCGAGTCCATCATCAGGACGACGTCGGCGCCCTCGTCCCGGAAGGACTCGGCGATCCGGGTGGCGACGAACGCCGCGCGCAGCCGGACCAGCGGCGGCTCGTCGGACGTCGCGACGACGACGACGCTGCGCGCCAGGCCCTCGGGGCCGAGGTCGTCCTCGAGGAACTCGCGCACCTCGCGGCCGCGCTCACCGACGAGCGCGATGACGGAGACCTGCGCCTCGGTCCCGCGCGCGATCATCGAGAGCAGGCTCGACTTGCCCACGCCGGAGCCGGCGAACAGCCCGAGGCGCTGGCCGCGGCCCGCGGTGACGAGCGTGTCGAGCGCGCGCACGCCGAGGGAGAGCGGGGTGTCGACGCGCGCGCGGCCCAGGGCCGAGGGCGCGCTGCCGCTGACGCTCGTGCGGGGGGCGCCGTCGAGGGGGCCACGGCCGTCGATCGGCCGGCCGAGGCCGTCGAGCACGCGCCCGAGGAGCGCGGGTCCGGTCGGCGCGGTCAGGGGCCGGCCCGTCGAGCGCACGGGCAGGCCGGTGCGCAGGCCGTGGACGGCACCGAGCGGCATGCAGCGCAGCGCGCGGGTCGTCACGGCGACCACCTCGGCCGCGATCCGGTCGTCGATCAGCACCAGGTCACCGACCGCGCCGCGCAGCCCGGCGACGTCGACCGAGAGCCCGACGACGGCATCGACGGTCCCCACCGGCTGCGGCGCGGCGGCGGCGAGGGCGCGGGTGAAGCGCTCGTCGGCCAGCAGGGCGGTCACAGGTCCTCCCCGAGCAGCGCCTCGCGCGCCCGGGCCAGCGCGGTGGCGACCTGCGCGTCGAGGAAGCCCGTGGGGTGCTCGCTCACGGCGTCGCCGGGCGCCAGGCCGGCGTCCGCGACCAGTTGGACGCCCTGGGGGACGCGGACGCCGTCGGCCGGGTCCGTGCCGGCCTCGGCGAGCAGCGCCCGGACGTGCGCGAGGTCGGCCGGGTTCAGGCGCACGGTGTGCACGTCCACGCCGGCGGGGACCGCGAGCGCGCGCTCGAGGACGGCCCGGGCCGACGTCGGACCGGGGGTGAGCTCGCGTCGCAGCACGGCCTCGGCGAGCGCGAGGCCGGCCTCCTGGACGCCGCGGCGGACCTCCTCGACGACGGGGACCGTGCGCGCCTCGGCCGCGGCGGCGGCACGCTCGAGCACGGCGACCGCCGCGGCGAGGGACGCCCGCTGCCCGGCCTGCGCCTCGGCGGCCC
>NZ_JACEXH010000287.1:0-2297 GCF_014525465.1 Actinotalea sp. JY-7885
GGCACCGTCGCCGGCCCGGGCACGCGCGCCACGACCTCGGCCACGACGTCCTGCGCCGCAACGCCGGCCGCCCACGTCGCGGGCGTCAGGGTGAGCCGGTGCGCGAGGGCGGGCACCGCGACGGCCTTGACGTCCTCGGGCGCCACGAACGCGCGGCCCGACAGCACGGCGAGCGCGCGGGCGACGAGCAGCAGCGCCTGGGACCCGCGCGGCGACGCGCCGACGTCGACCGCGTCGTGCGCGCGGGTCGCGGCGGCCAGGTCGACGCAGTACAGGACGACGTCGTCGTCCACCTCGACCGCCTCGACGCCCGCCTGCATCGCGAGCAGGGTGGCGGGGTCCACCACGCGCTGCACGGGCGCGGCCTCCTGACGCCGGCCCAGGCGCCGGCCCAGGACGTCCGCCTCCGCCTCGCGGCCGGGGTAGCCGACGGCCAGCCGCACCATGAAGCGGTCGAGCTGCGCCTCGGGCAGGGGGTAGGTGCCCTCGTACTCGACCGGGTTCGAGGTGGCCATGACGTGGAACGGCCGCGCCATCGGGTACGTCTCGCCGTCGACGGTGACCTGGCGCTCGGCCATCGCCTCGAGCAGCGCGGACTGCGTCTTGGGCGCGGTGCGGTTGATCTCGTCCGCGAGCAGCAGGCCCGTGAACACGGGCCCCGGCCGGAAGCGGAAGGACGTGCTCTGCGGGTCGTAGACCGCCGAGCCGGTGATGTCGGACGGCAGCAGGTCGGGCGTGCACTGGATCCGCCGGAAGTCGAGCCCCAGCGCCGTCGCGAGGCTGCGGGCCGCCAGCGTCTTGCCGAGCCCGGGGACGTCCTCGAAGAGCACGTGCCCGCCCGCGAGGACCGCGGCGAGCGCGATGCGCAGCGGCTCGGCCATGCCGACGACGGCGGTGCCGACCTCGCGCAGCACGGCGTCGGCCCGGACGGCGACCTCGGACGGGGACAGCGGCGCGGCCTCGGCCGGCCCGACGGCGTCGGCGCCCGTCGGGGCGGCCGGCGGGGTGGGCGGCGGGGTGGGTGCGGTCACGAGGTGGGCCCTTCGGTCGGACGTGCTGGCGGTTCGGCGGGCGCGGGGGCGCCGAGGCGTTCGATGACGTCGACGCAGTGCGCGACGTCGGCGAGCGACGGCATCCAGCCGCCGGACGCGGTCAGGGCCGCCCAGGCGCGGTCCCCCAGCGCGGCGCGCGCACGGGCGCGGGCGCGGTCACGCGCCTCGTCCGGAAGCGCTCCGGCGGGCAGCGGCGTGAGGTCGTCGACGTCGGCGAGGTCCAGGCGCGCGAGGCGCCGGCCCGCGAGCCCGCGAAGGTGTCGCACGGCGGCCTCGCTCACGCGCCCGTCCCGGCCGACGAAGGCCCAGGTCAGGACGGACAGCTCGCTGCGGGTGCCGGCCGCGTCGTCCGGACGGCCCGGTCGCCACGGGTCCTCCTGGCCGCCCGGGAGCGCGAGCCACACCGTGGCCAGCACCAGGGTGACGAGCCCGACGAGGAGCGCGTCGACGGGGCGCAGGCCGACCCCGGCCCCGACCAGGCCCGCGACGACCGCGGCCACGAAGGGCCAGGCCCACCGGGGCAGGGCCCACCGGGGCAGGGCCGGCGCCAGCAGCCTCACGGGGCGTCACCTCGCTCGGCGAGGCCGGCGGCGAGGGTGCGCACCGCGGTCGTGGCCGCCGCGACGTCGTCCGCACCGAGCGGCTCCGTGCTGAAGCGGGCGCGCAGGTAGAGCGCCAGGAGCACGCGGCCGGCGGCCGGGTCGACGGGCGTGCGGTCCAGGACGTCGAGCGTGAACTCCGTGGGCGTGGCGGCGGGGTCGCGCGGGACGCCCGAGCGCTGGGCGGCCTCCTCGAGCGCGACCCAGGCGGCGATCACGGCGTCCGCGGGCGGGACGCGCGCGGCGAGGTGCGTGTCGGCGCCCCGGACGGCATCGCGCAGGGTCTGCAGGTCGGGCTCGGCCGCGCGCACGGACACCGTGCCCGCGCCCTCGACACCGGCGTCGTCGGGCGCGTCCTCGCCGCGGCGGGGCGGCAGGGCGCGGACGACCCGGTAGGCCAGGTAGGCCAGACCGGCGAGCGCCGCGACGGCGAGGACGACGCCCAGCCACGTCAGGTCCCACGGCTCGCTGTCGACCTGCTCGAGGGCCTCCCGGATCGGGTCCGGCTCGGGGGTCGCCGCGGGCGCCTGCGTCACGGCCGGCAGGGGCAGGTCCGCCCCGCGCAGGGGCGGGTCCCACGGCCCGGCGAGCGACGCGGCGAGGACGGCGGTGACCAGGAGCACGACGACGAGCGCCCCGCGCCCGA
>NZ_JACEXH010000288.1:0-2286 GCF_014525465.1 Actinotalea sp. JY-7885
TGCGCGCGCGCCGGGCAGGTGGCCGCGCGCAACGGCGCCCGCGCGAGCCGGTGCGTCGTCTCCGGGCGCGTCGTGGAGGTGACCGTCGTGCGGGCCGGTCCGTGGCGGGCCGCCGCGACGGCGTGGGCCGGGCCGGCCTCCGAGCGGGACGGGTCAGCCGACGGCGTCCTCGCCCTCGTGGGCGAGGACCGCGTCGAGCAGCCGGATCGCGCCGGCCTTGTCCAGGGGGTTGTTGCCGTTGCCGCACTTGGGCGACTGCACGCACGCCGGGCAGCCGGCGCCGCACGCGCACCCCGCGATGGCGTCCCGCGTGGCACGGAGCCACGCCGCGCCGAGGTGGTAGCCGCGCTCGGCGAAGCCGGCGCCGCCCGGGTAGGCGTCGTAGACGAAGACCGTCGCCACCTCGGTGTCCACGTGCAGGGCCGTGGACACCCCGCCGAGGTCCCAGCGGTCGCACGTCGCGAGCAGCGGCAGGAGCCCGATCGACGCGTGCTCGGCCGCGTGCAGCGACCCGGGGACGTCGCCGTCGTCCAGCTGCGCCTCCGCGAGCAGCGACGCGGGCGCCGTCCACCACACGGCGGTCGTCGAGAGCGTGCGCGCCGGGAGGTCGAGCACGTCCCCGCCGACCGGGACGAGGTCCGGCAGCCGCCGCTTCTGGTAGCTGATGACCTGCGTCGTGACGTCCACGGGCCCGAACCCCCAGCGCACCGGACCGGCCTGCCGTTCCTGGCGGACGCCCCGGATCTCGATCGACGTGAGGAAGCGCGACCAGGTCCCGTAGTCGACCCGCTTCGGGTGGACGACCGCCACCGACGCCTCGAGGTCGAGCTCGTCCACCACGTACGTCGCGCCCTGGTGCACGTAGACGGCGCCGGGATGGACGCTGGCGTCGGCCGAGCCCGCGTCGACGGTGCCCAGCAGCCGCCCCGTGCCCTCCTCCACCACCCGGACCGGCTCGCCGCCCGAGCCACGCAGGTCGGTGAGCCGGGAGGCCGGGTCCGCGTGGGTCCAGTACCAGCCGGAGCTGCGGCGGCGCAGGGCCCCGCGCGCGACCAGCACGTCGAGCAGCTCCGCCGTGCCGGGGCCGAACAGCGCGACGTCGTCGGAGCGCAGCGGCAGCTCCGCGGCCGCGGCGCACAGGTGCGGCGCGAGCACGTAGGGGTTCGTCGGGTCGAACACGGTGGCCTCGACGGGCGTGGCGAAGATCGCCTCCGGGTGGTTCACCAGGTAGGTGTCGAGCGGGTCCTCGCGCGCCACGAGGGCGACCAGGCCGTCGGCCCCCGCACGCCCGGCGCGGCCCGCCTGCTGCCAGAGCGAGACCCGCGTGCCGGGCCAGCCGGCGATGAGCACGGCGTCGAGCCCCGAGATGTCCACGCCGAGCTCCAGCGCGTTCGTCGTCGCCAGGGCGCGCAGCGTGCCGTCGCGGATCGCCCGCTCCAGCTCGCGGCGCTCCTCGGGCAGGTAGCCGCCGCGGTACGCCGCGACGGCCGCACCCAGCCCCGGCCGGACGCTCTCGAGGTGGCGCTGCGTGGACGTGGCCACGGACTCCGCCCCGCGGCGCGAGCGCGTGAAGGCCAGCGTCCGGGCGCCCGCGACCGTGAGGTCCGCGAGCAGGTCCGCGACCTCCGCGGTCGCCGTGCGGTGCGTGGGCTGTGTGGGCGCGTCGTCGCGCGGCGCGTCGGGGGAGTCCGCGGGGGCGAGGGCCGGGTCGAGCCCTGCCATCACGGGTGGCTGCCACAGCGCGAACGTCTTGGTGCCCCGCGGCGAGGCGTCGTCCGTCACGGCGACGACGCCGCTCGGGTCCACGCCGAGCAGCCGGGCCGCGCTCTGCGCCGGGTCCGACGTCGTCGCCGACGCGAGCACGACGGTCGGGTGGGCGCCGTGGTGCGCGGCCAGTCGGCGCAGCCGGCGGAGCACTGCCGCGACGTGCGCGCCGAAGACGCCGCGGAACGCGTGGCTCTCGTCGACGACCACGTACCGCAGGTCGCGCAGCAGCCGGGTCCAGCGGCGGTGGCCGGGCAGGAGCGCGAAGTGCAGGAAGTCGGGGTTGGTCAGCACGACGTCGGCGTGGTCCTGGACCCACCGGCGCTCGGTCACGTCCGTGTCGCCGTCGCAGGTCGCGACGCGCAGGTCGCGCGTGCCGGCCGCGGCCAGGAGGCGCTCGAGCCCCGCGAGCTGGTCCGCGGCGAGGGCCTTGGTCGGGCACAGGTACAGGACCGTGCCGCGCCGCGTGGTGCCGGGCAGGAGCGTTCGGGGACGGGGGCCGCCCGCACCCGCCGGCGCGCC
>NZ_JACEXH010000289.1:0-2282 GCF_014525465.1 Actinotalea sp. JY-7885
GGCCCAGGCGCTGACCTGCGCCGGGACGGCGGGGCTCGGCCCGTCGTGGCCGAGCAGCGCGGCCACGTCCGGTGCCGCGACGCGGCCGCCGCCGCGCGCGAGGAACCGGCCCGCGACGACGCCGCGGGCCACGTGCTCGCCGTCCCGCTCGAAGACCTGGTCGAGGTAGACGACGCGCGGGTCCCAGCCCAGGACCCGCGACGTGATCGTGAACCGCTGGCCGAGCCGCAGCGAGCGGCGGTACGTCATGGTCGTCGCCACGACGACCGGGTACCAGCCGCGCTGCGCGAGCAGCGGCAGCGCGCCCAGGTCCGCCAGGAGGTTGGTGCGGGCCATGTCCATCATCTGCAGGTACACGCCGTTGTTGACGTGCAGGTACATGTCGAGGTCCGCGGGGGTCACGCGCAGCGTGGTCACCGACGGCTCGAGCAGCGTCCGGCCGGGGACGGCCGGGCGGGGGAACCTGACGCCGAGCGCGAGCCGCAGCTGACGCGTCACGGGGTGGCCGGGGCCGGGCGGACCGGCAGCGCGAGCATCTGGTCCAGCGCGACGCGGGCCCAGTGGGCGTCGTCGGGGTCGACGACCACCCGGTTGACGAGGCGGCCCGCCGCGAGCGACTCCAGGGTCCACACGAGGTGCGGCAGGTCGATGCGGTTCATCGTCGAGCAGAAGCAGACGGTGGAGTCCAGGTAGTGCACCGAGAGCTCGGGGTGCTGCCGGGCCAGCCGGCGCACGAGGTTGAGCTCGGTGCCGATCGCCCAGGCGGAGCCCGGCTCCGCGGCGTCCAGCGCCCGGATGATGTACTCGGTCGAGCCGACCATGTCCGCGGCCGCGACCACCTCGTGCTTGCACTCGGGGTGGACCAGCACGGTGACGCCCGGGACGGCGGCGCGGACGTCGGCGACGTTCTGCGCCGAGAAGCGGCCGTGCACCGAGCAGTGGCCGCGCCACAGGATCATCCGGGCCCCGGCGAGCTCGGCCTCGCTCAGCCCGCCGCCGGGGCGGCGCGGGTCGTACACGACGCAGTCGTCCAGGTCGAGCCCGAGATCGCGGACGGCGGTGTTGCGCCCGAGGTGCTGGTCGGGCATGAACAGGACCGCCCCGTCGCCGTCCCGCCCGCCGACGCGGTCGAACGCCCACCGCAGGGCGACCTCAGCGTTGGACGACGTGCACACCGTCCCGCCGTGCCGTCCGGTGAAGGCCTTGATCGCCGCCGTCGAGTTCATGTAGGTCACCGGCACGGTGCGCCCGGCCACGCCCGCGTCGGTGAGCACGTCCCACGCCTCCTCCACCTGGCCGATGGCGGCCATGTCCGCCATGGAGCAGCCGGCGGCCAGGTCGGGCAGGACGACGGCCTGGTCGTCGGAGGTGAGGATGTCCGCGGACTCGGCCATGAAGTGGACGCCGCAGAAGACGATGTGCTCGGCGTCGGGCCGTGCCGCGGCGTCGCGCGCGAGCTTGAAGGAGTCCCCGGTGACGTCGGCGAAGGCGATGACCTCGTCGCGCTGGTAGTGGTGCCCGAGCACGAAGGCCCGGTCCCCGAGCGCCGCGCGCGCCACGCGGGCGCGCTCGACCAGGTCGGGGTCGGACGGGTCCGGCAGGGCGCCGGCGCACTCGACGCCGCGCTCGGACGCGAGGTCCGAGCGTGCGCCCAGGAGCAGCAGGGCCGCGGAGGCCGCGGGCTCCGCGAACGCGGGCGCGGCGGCGGGGACGGCGGGGGTGACGGTGCTCACGGCGGGATCTTCGCACAGGGGCACCTGGGGCAGGATGTGCCGGTGCGCATCCTCCTGGCCCCCGACTGCTTCACCGGGACGCTGACCGCGCGTGCCGCCGCCGACGCGATGGCGACGGGGTGGGGCCGCGGGGCGCCGCACGACGAGGTGGTCCGGCTCCCGCTCGCCGACGGCGGCCCCGGCTTCCTCGAGACGGTCCGCGCCGCGCTCGGCGGCGAGCTGGTGCCCGTCACCGTGCCCGGACCGCTCGGCGAGGACACCCCGGCGCCCGTCCTGGTCGTCGCGGGCGACGACGGACCGGTCGCCTACCTGGAGTCCGCGCAGGCGGTCGGCCTGCACCTCGTGCCCGCCGACCGGCGCGACCCGACGGTGACGAGCTCGTTCGGGCTCGGTCGCCTGCTCGCGGCGGCCCTGGACCTGGGCGCGCGGCGGGTCGTCGTCGGCCTGGGAGGGTCCGCGACCAACGACGCGGGTGCCGGCCTGCTCGCCGGCCTCGGCGTGAGCGGGGCGGTGCTCCGCGGCGGCGGCGGCGGCCTGGGCGCGACGACG
>NZ_JACEXH010000290.1:0-2258 GCF_014525465.1 Actinotalea sp. JY-7885
GGCCCGGCCTCGGCGCCGCGGTCGTCGGTGCCGCGGTCTGGGCGCCGGCGGTCCCGGCGCTCGTGCGGCGCGGGGCGCGCACCGACCTCGCGCTCGCGGTGCTCTCGGTGGCGCTGCTCGCCGTCGTCGCGGTCCGCGACGCGCCGTGGCTCGTGGTGCTCTGCGCCCTGGCCGCGGCGCTGACCGGCACGGTCGCGGCGACGTCGTCGCGCTCGACGGCCGCGCTGCTGCTCGCCGTGCCGACCTGGTTCGCAGGGCTGGTGCGGTCGATGCCCTGGGTCGCACGCACGCTGGCGCGCTCGCCGGGCCTGCGGAGCCGGCAGACCCTGGTCGCGCTGCGGAGCGTGGGCGTCACGGTGGTGCTGGTGACGGTCTTCGGCCTGCTGTTCGCGAGCGCCGACCGGGTCTTCGCGAGCTACCTGCCGCGGCTGTCGGTCGACCTCCTGCCGGGGCAGGTCGTCGTCGGAGTGCTCGTCGCGCTGCTCGCGGCCGCGCTCGCGCACCTCGCCGTCGCGCCCGCCGCGTGGTCGGACCTGCGGCCGGGGCCGGGCCGGCCGGCGCGCCGCGGCGAGTGGCTGCTCCCCGTGCTCGCGCTCGACGCCGTGGTGGTCGGGTTCGTGCTGGTGCAGGTCGGCGCGCTGGTCGGCGGTCACGCGTACGTCGAGGCCACGGCGGGCCTGGGCTACGCGCAGTACGCCCGCGAGGGCTTCGCCCAGCTCGTCGTCGCGACGGCGCTCACGCTCGTCGTCGTCGGCGTGGCCGTGCGGCACGCCCCGCGGGCGTCCGTCGGCGACCGGCGCCTGGCCCGGCTCGCGCTCGGCGTCCTGTGCCTCGGCACGCTCGGCGTCGTCGCCTCGGCCCTGCGGCGCATGGACCTGTACGTCGAGGCGTTCGGGCTCACGCGCCTGCGGCTCCTCGTGGTGGTGGTTGAGGTCGTCCTCGCCGTCGTGCTGCTGCTCGTCATGGCCGCGGGGCTGCGGTCGGGCGAGGGCCGCGGTGCGTGGCTGCCCCGCGGCGTGCTCGGCGTCGTGGGCGTGGCGATGCTCGGCCTCGCCCTGGCGAACCCGGACGCGCTGATCCTGCGGCACAACGTCCGGGCCGACCTCGAGGTGCCGCTCGACGTCTGGTACCTGCGGGGCCTGTCCGCCGACGCCGTGCCGGCCGCCGATGAGCTCGACGAGCCGCTGCGCTCGTGCGTGCTGGCGGACATGGCCACGCTGGCGCGCGACGACGCCGCCGGGTGGAACGCGGGACGCGACGCCGCACGCCGCGCGCTCGAGTCGGGCGCGCCGGTGCGCGCCACGTCGTGGGAGACGTGTGCGGTCGGTCGCCCTTGACGGTGACCATCTGGCGCAGCGTGCGCTTGCAAGAGGCGTTCGCCCTGGCGTCGGGCTCCGAGCGCTACAGAGCCTCGACCTGGCAGTGCTCGATGTTGAACTGCCGTAACAGAGCGAGCGCCGCCTCGGAGACGTAGAGCTCGGCAAGGGTGCCCAACCAGAAGTCATCCGTGCCCGCCGAGCCGATCACCTTCATCCACACGAGTGGCGGCGTGCCGTAGCCGAGAGCCGTGACGTTGTCCGATCCGGTCACCTCCGCGGGAGCAAACGAAATGCCGGAGAGGCCAGAGGCCTCGAGGGCAGCGCGGAGTCGTTCGGTCACCAGGTAGACCGGGAACGACGCGAGGAGATCGTCGCCGTCCCAGTACTCCAGTTCGTAGTGCAGCTGCTCAACGATCGGTGGGTGCTGTGAGGTGTCGAGCACGGTCCGTTCACCCAGATCACCTGCCGGATCGGGATGCAGTTCGTAGGCCATCGCCATCACTCCACCCTAGGTGTGGGCACGGGCTGGGTTGTTCTGGTGCGAGGTGGCCGGGCTAGAGCACCTGCAGCGCGTCGCGAAGCGTGAGCAACGTCCACAGCGACCCGCGCGTCTCGCCGCTGAGGTGGACGATCAGCGGCGCTGGACGCCGGCCGACCGGTACCTCGCGCCTCCGGCGCGGGCGCCGATGAGGGCCTCGATCGATCGGTGAGAAACCACTTGACCGGTACAGTCACCGGGTCTACTTTAGCGGTACAGACATCGAACGGGGGACTCCATGGACAGCATGCCGATCGCCACACTCCTCGCCCGCCGCGCGACGGTGGAGCTGGCCAACAGCGCACGACCGGACGCGCCGGTCGTGCCCGGGCGGCCGCCACGCCGCCGGGCACGGGCCGACGTCGTGCGGGTGCCGCGGGCGCGCTCCGCCCTGGCGACCG
>NZ_JACEXH010000291.1:0-2231 GCF_014525465.1 Actinotalea sp. JY-7885
CGGCCGCGCAGCTCGCGCGGGCGGACGCGGACGCGCGGGCGATGGGCGCCGCCCCGCTGGTCGCGGCCGTCGAGGCCCTCGCCCGCCGGGGGCGGCTGGACCTGCCGGGCCACCGGACCCCGACGGACCTGCTCACGGCCCGCGAGGCGGAGGTGCTCGGCCTCGTCGCCGAAGGGCTGAGCAACCGGCAGATCGGCGAGCGCCTGTTCATCAGCGGCAAGACCGTCAGCGTCCACGTGTCCAACGTGCTCGCGAAGCTGGGCGTCACGAGCCGCACCGAGGCCGTCACGGTCGCGCACCGGCGCGGCCTGGCCGCCGTGGGAGGCGCCGCCGGCGCCCGAGCCCCCTCGCCGTGACGCACGCCACCCTCTAGCGTGATCGCATGGCGCGCGCGACGACCCCGGCGGTGGAGCTCGAGGTCGCCGGGCGCACGGTGCGCGTGACCAGCCCCGACCGTGTCGTCTTCCCGCAGCGGGACCTCACCAAGCTCGACGTCGTGCAGTACTTCGTCGCGGTCGGGGACGGGATCCTCGGTGCGCTGCGGGACCGCCCGACGACGCTCGAGCGCTGGCCCAAGGGCGTGTTCGAGGGTGCCCGGCTGTCCACGCGCACGGACAGCAGCGGTGACGCGTTCTTCCAGAAGCGCGTCCCGCAGGGCGCGCCCGACTACGTCGAGACGGCGACCATCGCGTTCCCGAGCGGCCGCACGGCCGACGAGGTGTGCCCCACCGAGCTCGCCGTCGTGGCGTGGGCCGCGAACATGGGCACCATCACGTTCCACCCCTGGCCCGTGCGCTCGGCCGACGTCGAGTCCCCCGACCAGCTGCGCATCGACCTGGACCCCCAGCCGGGCACCGACTTCGACGACGCCGCCCGCGTGGCGCCCGAGGTGCGAGCGATCCTGAACGAGCTCGGCCTGGAGGGCTGGCCCAAGACGTCGGGCGGGCGCGGGCTGCACATCTTCGTGCCGATCGAGCCCCGCTGGACGTTCACGCAGGCGCGCCGCGCCACGATCGCGCTGGGCCGCGAGCTCGAGCGCCGCCTGCCCGACCAGGTGACCGTGAAGTGGTGGAAGGAGGAGCGCGGCCGGAAGATCTTCGTCGACTACAACCAGATGGCCCGCGACCGCACCATCGCCTCCGCCTACTCGGTGCGCCCGAACGCGCGCGCCACGGTCTCGGCGCCGCTGCGCTGGGAGGAGGTCGGCGACGTCCACCCGGACGACTTCGACGTCCTGACCATGCCGGCCCGGTTCGCCGAGGTGGGCGACCTGTTCCACGCGCTGAGCGCCCCCACGGCCGACGACCCGGAGCGGCCGGCGTACTCGATCCAGCCCCTGCTCGACCTGGCCGACAAGGACGAGCGCGACCACGGCGCGGGTGACCTGCCCTACCCGCCCGAGTACCCGAAGATGCCGGGCGAGCCCAAGCGCGTGCAGCCGAGCAAGGACCGCGACCGGCGGCGCGAGGAGCCGGGAGACTGACACCGGCGCTGGGCGGGCCCTCAGGCCAGGCCCGCGGCGCGCCCCCGGATCGCGGCCTGCAGGCGCGACGCGCACCCGAGCTTCGCCAGGACGCGGGAGACGTGCGTCTTGGCCGTCGCCTCGGTGATGCCGAGCGTCCCGGCGAGGTCCGCGTTGGACATGCCGCGCACGAGGCACACGAGCACGTCGCGCTCGCGTGCCGTGAGCTCCTCGACCGCGGCCAGGGCGGCGTCGTCGGGCGAGCGCGGCGGGGCGGGCGCGACGAACGCCGCCAGGAGGCGCCGCGTCACCTCGGGCGCGACGACGCCCTCCCCCGCGCCGACGCGGCGCACGGCGTCGAGCAGCGACGGCGCGTCGGTCGACTTGAGCAGGAAGCCCACCGCGCCGGCCCGCAGCGCGCCGAACACGTACTCGTCGACGTCGAACGTGGTCAGCACGAGCACGTCCGCGAGCCCTTCCTCGACGATCGTGGCGGTGGCCGTGATGCCGTCGACGCCGGGCATCCGCACGTCCATGAGCACGACGTCGGGCCGCAGCGCCCGGGCGTTGAGCACGGCGGCGGCACCGTCGCCCGCCTCGCCGACGACCTCGATGTCGGGCGCGGTCTCGAGCATGAGCCGCAGGCCCGCGCGGATCGCGGCGTGGTCGTCCGCCACGAGCACGCGCACCGGGGCCGCGCCCGCGCTCACGACGCGGCCCCGGTCGGCAGCGCCGCGACGACGCTCCACGCGCCGACGCCACCCGCGCC
>NZ_JACEXH010000029.1:0-22571 GCF_014525465.1 Actinotalea sp. JY-7885
CGGCGCCCCGGCGCGCCCCGCGCGCGAGCCCGTCCGGCTCCGCCCGGCGCCCGCGCGACGCCCGGTGCGGGCGATCGTGCTCGGCTCGTCGACCGGCGGGCCGGAGGCGCTCTCGCGGCTCCTGCGCCTGCTGCCCGCCCTGCCGGTCCCGCTCGTGATCGTCCAGCACATGCCGCCCGTCTTCACCAGGCAGCTCGCGGCGCGGCTCGACCGGCTCGGCCCGAGCAGCGTCGTCGAGGCCTGCGACCACCAGGTCCTCGAGCCGGGCACCGTCTACGTCGCCCCCGGCGACCAGCACCTCGAGCTGGTCGGGGCGCCGTCCGGCGCGCGCACGCGCCTGCACCAGGGGCCGCCCGTGAACTTCTGCCGGCCCGCCGTCGACGTCATGATCCGCTCCGCGGTGACCGTCTACGGCGGCGACCTGCTCGCCGTCGTGCTCACGGGCATGGGGTCCGACGGCCGCGCGGGGTGCGAGGCCGTCGGCGACGCGGGCGGGACCGTCGTCGTGCAGGACGAGGCCTCGAGCGTCGTGTGGGGCATGCCGGGTGCGGTCGCGACGGCGGGCCTCGCGCACGCCGTGGAGGGCGTCGAGGACATCGCCGCGCGGATCGCGCGCGTGACGGCCGAGCCGGCACTCCGGGCGGCGCCGTGAGCCTCGCGCCCGACACCTTCGCCTGGGTGGCCGACGTCGTCCGCCGCCGCAGCGCGATCCAGCTCGAGCCGGGCAAGGAGTACCTCGTCGAGAGCCGGCTGCTGCCGCTCGCGCGCGCCGCCGGCGTGGCGGACGTCGACTCCTACGTCCGCCACGTCAGGACCGCCGCCCACCCGGCCGTCGTCGAGGGCGTCGTCGAGGCGCTCACGACGAACGAGACCTCCTGGTTCCGCGACGCCCAGCCGTTCACCGCCCTGGCGCAGCACGTGGTGCCCGATCTGGTCGCGGCGCGCGGTGCCGGCGCGGGACCGCTGCGCGTGTGGTCCGCGGCGTGCTCCAGCGGCCAGGAGCCGTACTCGATCGCGATGGTGCTGGCGGACCTGGTGCCCGCCCTGCCGGTGCGGATCACCGCGACGGACCTGTCGCAGCGGATGGTCGAGCGGGCCCGTGCGGGCCGCTACACCCAGCTCGAGGTCAACCGCGGCCTGCCCGCCCCCATGCTCGTCAGGCACTTCACGCGCGCGGGGACCGAGTGGCAGGTCTCGGCGGCACTGCGCCAGGCCGTGACGGTCGAGAAGCACAACCTCCTCGGGCCTCCTCCCGCCGGGGGGCCGTTCGACGTCGTCTTCCTGCGCAACGTGCTCATCTACTTCGACCTGGCGACCAAGCGCGACGTGCTGCGCCGCGTGCGCCAGGTCGTGCGGCCGGGCGGCTACCTGCTGCTCGGCGCGGCCGAGACGACCCTCGGCGTCGACGACGGCTGGGACCGCCTGGGCATCGCCCGCGGCTCCGTCTACAAGCTCGCGGCTCGGAGGGCAGCATGAGGGCACTGGTGATCGACGACTCGCGCGTCATGCGACGCATCGTCTCCGCGTCGCTGCATCCGCTGGGCTTCGAGACCGTGGAGGCCGGGGACGGCCGCGCGGCGCTCGACGTGCTCGAGGCGGGCACGCCCGTGGACCTGTGCTGCATCGACTGGAACATGCCGGTCATGGACGGGCTGCAGTTCGTCACGGCGGTCCGGGCCAACCGCGCGTGGCGCGACGTGACGCTCATGATGGTCACGACCGAGAGCGAGCACGGCCAGATCGTGCGGGCGCTGGCGGCCGGGGCGCACGAGTACGTCATCAAGCCGTTCACCCCCGACGCGATCCGGGCCAAGCTGGAGCTTCTCGGGCTCGTCCGGCAGGAGGAGCTCTCATGACCGCCGCCGACCTCGGCCTGGTCGGGGACGCCGACCCCGTGCTGGCGATCGCCGAGGAGGTCTTCGCGGCCATGGTCGACGGCGAGCCGGGCGGTGTGCGCCCCTGGGCCGGCGACGCCCCGGCACTCGAGCACGGGATCCACGCGTGGGTCGACGTCCACGGGACGCACGCGAGCCGGGTGCTGCTGAGCACCGAGGAGGAGACGGCCGCGCTGCTCACGCGCGCCCTGCTCGCGATGGGGCCCGCGGAGTCCGTGGCGGACGAGGACCTGGTCGATGCCCTGGGGGAGGTCGCCAACGTCGTCGGCGGCAACGTCAAGGCGCTGGTGGCGGACCCGCGGGCGCTCGGCCTGCCCGTCGTCGACCGGGTGCGACCCGCCGCGTCCGGCGACCTGCTGCACCTGCTGAACCTGGAGTGGCGCGGGCGCCCGCTCGAGGTGGCGCTGTGGACGCTGACGTGACCGCGCCCGTCCCGCCCCCGGCCGGGCAGCGACGCCCCGGTGAACCGACCAGAACGACCGATCGACCGAGGTGGTACCGATGAGAGTCCTCGTGACCGACGACAGCCGCGTGATGCGCCAGATCGTGATCCGCACGTTGCGGCAGGCCGGCTTCGAGTGGGAGGTCCTCGAGGCGCCCGACGGCGCCGCCGGGCTCGCGGTCGTGCGTGAGCAGGACCCGGACCTCGTGCTCTCGGACTGGAACATGCCCGAGATGACGGGCATCGAGCTGCTGCGGGCGATGCGCGGGGCGGGCATCGACACGCCGTTCGGCTTCGTGACCTCCGAGGGCTCCGCGGAGATGCGCGCGCAGGCGGAGGCCGAGGGCGCCCTGTTCCTCATCGCCAAGCCGTTCAGCGCCGAGGTCTTCCGCGACACGATCGAGCCGTTCCTCGCATGAGCGCCGCGACCAGCCCGCTGCCCGCCGCGCTCGACGTCCGGGAGCTGCTCGAGGGCCTGCTCGGCCGCGACGTCGTGGCGCGCGTCGGGGCCGCTCCGGTGGACCCGCTCGCGCCGGGGGGCGCGCTCGTCGCCGCCTACGTCGACGACACGCTCGGCCTGCGCGCGATCGTGCTCATGGACCTGCCCCTCGCGGCGCGGGCGGGCGTCGCGATCGCGCTGATGCCCGCTGCCGCGGCGGACGACGTCCTCGCCTCCGGGCTCCTCACGCCGGCGCTCTACGACAACGCCGCGGAGATCCTCAACATCATGGCGTCGCTGTTCAACCTCGACGGCGCGCCCCACGTGCGGCTCTACGAGGCGTACGCGCCGCGCGAGGTGCTGCCCGCCGATGTGCGGACGTGGACGCTGGCGTACGTCCCCCGGCTCGACATGGCGGTCGACATCGCCGGCTACGGCACCGGCCGCCTCTCGCTCCTCACCGTCTGACGCCCTGCGCCGAGAGGCGTCAGTGCGTCGGGTGGTAGCCCCAGTGCCAGGGCTCGCGCGGGGTGTCCTCGACGAAGCCGTACGTCCCGGCGTTGGTGCGCATCCACGCCTGGGCGGCGGCGTCGAGCTTGAGGTCCGCCGCCACGCCCCAGCCGTGCATGCTCGTTCCCGGTGCGGCCGCGAGCCCGCCCTGGGAGTAGAGGCCCTTGCGTGCGACCAGGTCCTCCTGCGAGGCGAGGGTCCGGTAGGTGTCGGTGACCCCGATCGTGACGCCGTCGCGCGCCGCCGCCGCCCGCATCGCCTCGAGCGAACGCGCGGCCGGGGCCCACATCCGGTGGCCGGACACGCCGTCGACCGCGCTGAGCGCCTCGGCCGGGACGGTGCCGTTGCCGTGGTGCCGCAGCTCGAGCGGCACGCCCTTCGCGTCGACCAGCGCCTTGCCGCCGCCGACGCCGGCCGCGGTGGTGCCCCCGCGGGAGACCTCCGCGGCGAGGGCCTGCTCGAAGGTGCCCGACGTCGTGCCGGTCGTGCCCGTGGTCGTGCCCGGCGGCGTCGCGGCGGGGCCGCCGAGCACCCCTCCCGGGGCGCGCCCGTAGCCGAGCGCCGCGAGGCGGCTCTCGATCTCCCCCATGCGCTGGCCCACGGCGGCGACTGCCTCCACCACGCCTCCTCCGGTCGTCCCGCCCACCTATCGGCGGGAACTCGGCCGGGATGAGCGTCCTGGCCCGGGATCCGGGCCGCGACACGCCGCGCGGTGGGTGAAACGGCTCCCCTGAACGGGTGATGATGGTCCCGCGTCGCCGCCGGGGAGGCCTACTGTCGACCCGACAGCGAAAAGGCAAACCCGTCGCGAGGCGGGGACGCAAAACCACGGGACCCCGCAGGGGTCAGCCGGGTCACCGAACGAGAGCGGGCCCCCATGAACGACCACGGCAACGCCGCCGCACCGTCGCTCGAGGACGTCGACGTCGCGGTCCCCCCGCAGGTCCTCGCCCGCTGGGCCGCGATCGCGGGCGAGCGCGCGTGCTTCAACGCCCTGCTGCCGAGCCAGCCGATCCGCTCGGTCTGACGCCCGCGCTCCGACGCCCGCCTCCCGGGCGCGGCCTCACTGGTAGGTGACGAGCTCCGGCACGGGCTGCACCGCGTACGTCTGGTCGGGCGCGAGCATCGGGACGTCCTCGTCGATGAAGTTCTTCCAGCCCCAGGTGAGGCCGGCGGGCGCCCCCTGCTGCAGCGAGCCCCACGTCCCCGCCTTCGCGGGCTGGCTGCCCTGCCCGTCGACGTGGATCATCACCGACAGCTCCGGGTAGGACGTCGCCACCGTCTCGCGCGCCTGGATCATGCGGTGGCTGAACTGGTGCAGCACGAACAGCTTCTGCGGCAGCGCGTGCGTGCGCGTGAGCTCCGCGAGCCAGGCCCCGGTGGCGTTGACCTCGTCGGCGTGCACGGAGCCGATCTGCCGCAGGTGCACCTGGTCGGGCGCGAGGCGCCACTCCGGGTCGAGCGCGAGGCCCACGTTCGGGTACCGCAGCAGGGGCTCGTACTGCTGCGCCTGCGTGAGGAAGTCCGTCCGGCCGGGCTGGAGGTCGATGACCACGTAGACGCCGGCGTCCCGGGCGGCCTCCACCCACGGCACGAACGACTCGACGGGCAGCTCGTTGCTGTAGTTGCCGTCCGGTCCGGCGCCGGCCGACGCGACGGTGACGATGATCTCGAACGCGGGTACGACGACGTCGGCGGTCAGCGGCTGGTAGGAGGCCGCGAGGCCCTGGGCGCGCGCGATGCTCGCGGGCACGTCCTGCTCGCCGAGGATGCCGAGCGCGGCGAAGTGCGGCGTCCCGTACATCGCCACCAGGCGCCGCCCCGGGAACAGGACCTGCCCACCGCCGGGGAGCTCGACGCCCGTCGCGGCGGTCGCCACGCGCCAGCCCAGGTCCGGCGCCGTGCCGAACGCGGCGCCGAGCGCGACGGTCGACGTCGGCTGCGCGGCCGCGACGCCCTGCACGGCGGCGCTCGTCGCCCTGGGGTCGCCTCCGGGCACGACGACGACCGGGACCCCCGCGGCCCGCGCGGTCGCGACCGCGGCGAGGTCGCCGGCGTCCCCGGTCGTGAGCAGGAGGCCACCGGGGGGTGCGTCGGCCCGCTCCGTGAGCGGGAGCCGCTGGACGACCTCCTCCGAGGCGGCCTCCCCGCCGCCCGCGGACGACGTCGCGCTGCTCGGGCCGGACGCGGCCTGGTCGTCCTGCTCGTCCGTCCGCTCGTCTTCCGTGCCCTCGTCCGTGCCGCCGTCCGTGTCCTCGTCCGTCGGCGCCTGGGTCGCGACGGACGCGGGGTCGAGGGCGGCGACGGCCGCGACCTCGCCGCCCGGCGCGGGAGCCGGGACGGGCAGCGCCGGGACGCGCAGCACGTCGTCGGCGCGCGCCGGGTCCGTCGCCGCCTCGACGATCACCGGGACGTCGAGGCCGCCGTCGCGGACGTCGTCCCGCCCGAGGCCGCCCGCGATCAGCACGGCCTCGACGCCGAGCCGCTCGAGCTCTGCCGCGGTCGCGTCCGGCACCGTCGAGCCGTCGGTGAGCAGCAGGGGCACTCCCAGCGAGACCGCCGCGGCGCTCGCCTCCAGCTGCCCGGCGACGTCGCCCGCGGGCACGACGACGGCGACGGCGGCCTCGGCGAAGAACGCGGCGCTCGTGCCGGCGGCGCGCGTGGCGGCGTCGGTGCTGTCGAGCACGGTGACCGGCTCGCCGGGCAGCCGCACGGCGGGGGAGTGCACCGCCTCGGGCGTCGGCGTCGGGGCGGGCGTGCCACCCTGCGGCCCGGGCGCCGGGGTGCAGGCGACCAGCAGGGCGCTCGTGAGGGCGAGAGCCGCCACGACCGTCGTCGCGCGCATCGAGACCTTCCGTCCGGGGGATGTGCCGGACGGCTGCCGCCCGCCCGGTCGCTGCCCCGACCATAACGCCGCCCACCCACCACCCGACGCCCACCGCCGGCCACCCACCGCCGGCGCCACCGAACCACCCAGCCCCACCCCACTCAGCCGCCGAGCACGTCCGTTCGACGCGAGCACGTCCTGCCCGACGGACGTGCTGGGTGGGTTCGGACGTGCTCGGCGTGCGGTGGGTGGGGACGGTGGTGGGGACGGCGTGGAGCGCCGGGAAAGTGCTTGGCAGGGGTGCGGGGGCGGACGTACCGTCGGGGGACACGGGAGAGGAGGTGGTCCAGAAGATGATTTCTCTTCGGACGCGTGAGGTGACTGCCCGCTAGTCGCCCGAGCAGATCGGACGGATTGCCTCCGGTCCCGAGCCGCCGAGCGGCAGCGAGACCCAGGCAGTCACCGCAGCCCGTGGGGGCCGTGCATCGTCCAGCACGGCGGCCGGCCGACAAGGCCCGCGACCCACGGGCTGTTCCGTGCCCGGACCCGCCCGGGCCTGACCCGGACCGCCCCAGACCCCGCCGGCCTCGGACCCCGCCGGCCGCAGACCCCGCCGGCCTCAGACCCGGGCGAACGGCGCGAGCGCGGCCCGCCCCAGCGCCGCCGACGCCCCGAGCATCGCGGCGAGGATGTTGGCGAACGACGGCCCGCCCACGAGGAACCCGCCGACGGCGCCGACGACGATGCCGAGCGCCCCGAACGCGAGGACGTGCAGCGACTGGCTGCGCACACGCCGCAGCAGCCACCCGATGCCGAAGGCGAGCGTCGGCCCGACGACGAGGATCGCGAGCGCGGCGAACCCCCCGATGAGCAGCGCGAGCCGGGCCGGCGTGGCCTCGATCCCCGCGGCGTCCAGCTCTCCCGCGGGCGCGGCCGAGAGCACCGTGTACACGAGCCCCATGAAGACGAGCGCGGTCACGACGCAGCCGGCGAAGACCCCGAGCACGCCGAAGCTCACCGCCCACGGCTCCTTGGGGCGGGTGATGCGGGGGTCCTCCATCATGGGGAGCACTCTAGGAGCACGCCTGGGACGAGCGGCGGCGACGCGGCAGGCGGTCGACAATGGGTCGATGAGCGACACGCGCGACACCCCCTACCGCGTCATGACCGTCTGCACCGGCAACATCTGCCGGTCCCCCATGGCCGAGGTCGTCCTGCGCGAACGGTTCGCGGAGGCGGGCCTGGCGGACGACGTCGTCGTCGACTCGACGGGCGTCAGCGACGAGGAGCAAGGGAACCCGATCGACCCGCGGGCACGCCGGGTGCTGGCCGCGCACGGTTACCCCGTCCCCGAGCACCGGGCCCGGCAGGTGCGCCCGGCAGACCTGGCGGAGCGCGACCTCGTGCTCCCGATGACGGCGTCCCACGCCTCCGCGCTGCGCCGGCTCGCGCGCGGCGACGCCGCCCTCGCCGAGCGCATCCGCATGTTCCGCACGTTCGACCCCGCGGCGCCGCGGGGCGGGCCCGAGCACCTGCTCGACGTCGACGACCCCTGGTACGGCGAGGAGTCGGGGTTCGAGGTCACGCTCGCGGAGGTCGAGGCCGCGGCCGACGGCGTCGTCGACCACGTGCTCGCGGCGCTCGGGCGGGAGCGGGCACGTCCGGGGGCCGGGCTACGTTGACCCGACGAGGCGCCCGACAGCCTCGCCCCCGGCCCGAGGAGCTGCCATGAAGTGCCCCATCGACGGAGTCGACCTCGTCATGTCCGAGCGGCAGGGGGTCGAGATCGACTACTGCCCCACGTGCCGCGGTGTGTGGCTGGACCGCGGCGAGCTCGACAAGATCCTCGACCGCGCCGCCACGCAGGCGCCGGCGGTCGCGCCGGAGCCGGTCACCGCCTACGTCCCGCCGACGACTCCCTCGTCCGTCCAGGACCTTCCTCCGCAGGTCCCGGCCTACGGCGCTCCCGGGCCCGGCTACCGGGACGACCGCGGCTACCGCGACGACCGGGGCTACCGCGACGACCGCGGCTACGACGACGACCGTCGCCACCGCTCGGACTACGACCCGCGCAAGGACCCGCGCAGCCCTTACTACCGCAAGAAGAAGCGCGAGTCGTGGCTCAGCGACATCCTCGACTTCGACTGACGGCGACATCGCCCCGGTGCGGCGCGCGAGGATGACCGCATGAAGGTCTCGCGCCGCTCGCACGTCACGCCGTTCGCCGTGATGGAGGTGCTCGCCGCCGCGAACGCGCGCCGCGACGCTGGGGCCTCGATCGTCAACCTGTGCGTCGGCCAGCCGCTGCACGGGGCGTCGCCGGTCGTCCGGGAGCACGCGGCGGCGCTGCTGGCCGCGGGCGACGTCGGCTACACCGAGGCGGTCGGCGCTCCGGCGCTGCGCCGCGCCGTGGCCGAGCACTACCGGCGCTGGTACGACGTCGACGTCGACCCGGCCCGCGTGGCCATCACCACCGGGTCGTCGGGGGGCTTCCTGCTCGCCTTCCTCGCGGCGTTCGACCCCGGCGACCGCGTGGCGCTCGCGCGTCCCGGCTACCCCGCGTACAAGAACATCCTGCGCTCGCTCGGCGTCGAGGTCGTCGAGCTGGCCTGCGGCGCGGAGTCCCGGTACCAGCCCACCGTCGACCAGCTCATGGCGGCGTACTACGACGGCGGCCTGGACGGCGTCGTCGTGGCCAGCCCGGCCAACCCGACGGGCACCATGCTCGCGCCGGCGGAGCTCGCGGCGCTCGAGCGGTGGTGCGCCCAGTTCGACGTCCGGCTGGTCAGCGACGAGATCTACCACGGCATCACGTACGACGGCGGCGTCGGGGCGACGGCCGCGGGAGCCACCGAGGCGGGCGCCGTCGTCGTGTCGTCGTTCTCCAAGTACTGGGCGATGACCGGGTGGCGTCTCGGGTGGCTCGTCCTGCCGCCGGACCTCGTGGCGCCGGTCGACGCGCTCGCGGGCAACGTCGCGCTGTCCCCGCCGGGGCTGGCGCAGCACGCCGCCCTTGCGGCGCTCACACCCCAGGGCTACGCGGCTGCGGAGGCGGAGGTCGCGACGTACCGCGCGTCGCGCGAGCTGCTGCTGCGCCGGCTGCCCGAGCTGGGCTGGCGGGTCGCGCCGCCCGACGGCGCGTTCTACCTCTACGCCGACGTGTCGGACTCGGGGCTCGACTCGGTGACCTGGTGCGCGCGGCTGCTCGACGAGGCCGGCGTCGCGCTGACGCCCGGCACGGACTTCGACGCGGTCGACGGCGACGGCTGGGTCCGGCTCGCGTTCGCGTCCCCGCCCGACGTCGTCGACGAGGCCGTCGACCGCATCGTCGCGTGGCAGGCGACGCTGCGGCCCTGAGCGGACGCGGCGCCGGCGTCGGTGGACCCCCCTCGGCATGCGGCCGGGTGCGGTCTACGCTGGCCCCACAACCGAACACGCTGCTCGAGCTGCGGTGGGAGAGCTCGCGACCCCGGTCGCGACGCCGAAGGAGCAAGGCCCTCCCCGGGAATCTCTCAGGCCCACGTACCGCCGCAGCGAGGCAACTCTGGAAAGCGACCCGTCGGCCCTGCCGCCCGGTCCACCGACGGTGCACGTCGCTCGCCCCCGGGCGTGCGGCCAAACTCTCAGGTCAGGGCCCCGGCCCACGATGACAGAGCGGGGAGGCCCAGCCACCGTCCGGCATGTCCGGGCACGTCATCGGAGCCGCCCGCGTGAACCAGCCGACGACCCAGCCGACCCCCGCCGCCCGGGACTTCGCGGACCGCCACGTCGGCCCGCGCGACGCCCACATCGCGACCATGCTCGCCGCCGTCGGCGCGAGCAGCCTGGACGCGCTGATCGACGACGCCGTCCCCGCCGAGATCCGCATGTCCGCCGAGCTGGAGCTGCCACAGGCGCGCAGCGAGCAGGAGGTGCTGCGGGACCTGCGGGCGCTCGCGAACCGCAACGAGGTCCTGGTCTCGATGATCGGCCAGGGCTACCACGGCACGTCCACCCCGCCCGTGATCCGCCGCAACGTGCTCGAGAACCCCGCCTGGTACACGGCCTACACGCCCTACCAGCCGGAGATCAGCCAGGGCCGGCTCGAGGCGCTCCTCAACTTCCAGACCGTCGTCAGCGACCTCACGGCCCTCCCGGTCGCGGGCGCCTCACTGCTCGACGAGGCGACGGCCGTCACCGAGGCCGTGCTCCTCATGCGCCGCGCGGTCAAGGGCCGGCCCGACGGCGCCGTCGTCGTCGACGCCGACACGTTGCCCCAGACCCTCGCCGTGGTCCGCGGCCGCGCCGAGGCGATCGGCCTGCCGCTGGTCGTCGCCGACCTCACCCACGGCCTTCCCGACGACGTCGTCGACCCGGTCGGCGTCGTCGTCCAGCAGCCGGGCGCCTCCGGGCGCGTGCGCGACCTGCGCGCGCTGGTCGAGCAGGCGCACGAGCGCGGCGCGCTCGTCACGGTCGCCGCCGACCTCCTCTCGCTCACGCTCCTGACCCCGCCCGGCGAGCTCGGCGCCGACGTCGCCGTCGGCTCGGCGCAGCGCTTCGGCGTCCCGATGTTCTACGGCGGCCCGCACGCCGCCTTCATCAGCGTCCGCCACGGCCTCGAGCGCACGCTGCCGGGCCGCCTCGTCGGGGTGAGCACGGACGCGGACGGCGCGGTGGCGTACCGCCTCGCGCTGCAGACGCGCGAGCAGCACATCCGCCGGGACAAGGCCACCAGCAACATCTGCACCGCCCAGGCCCTGCTCGCGGTCGTGGCGAGCGCGTACGCCACCTACCACGGCCCCGACGGGCTGCGGGCGATCGCGGAGCAGGTCCACGACCGTGCGGCGGCGCTCGCGGCCGACCTGCGTGGCGCGGGCGTCGAGGTCGTCCACGACAGCTTCTTCGACACGGTCCGCACCCGCGTCGCCGGTCGCGCGGCCGACGTGCTCGCCGCCGCCCGCGCCCGCGGCATCAACCTGTGGAGCCCGGACGCGGACACCGTCCAGGTCACGACCGACGAGCTGACGACCCCTGGTCACGTGGCCGACGTCGTCGCCGCCTTCGCGGAGGTCGTCGGGGCGGGTGAGGCGCGCGACGCCGGGACCGTCGGGATCCCCGCGGGCCTGCGACGGACCTCCGGCTACCTGGAGCACCCCACGTTCCACCGCTACCGCAGCGAGACCGCGATGATGCGGTACCTGCGGTCCCTCGCGGACAAGGACCTCGCGCTCGACCGCACGATGATCCCGCTCGGCTCCTGCACGATGAAGCTCAACGCCGCCGTGGAGATGGAGCCCATCAGCTGGCCGGGCTTCGCCGACCTGCACCCGCTCGCGCCCGCCGACCAGGCGCTCGGCTACCGCGAGCTGATCACCCAGCTCGAGGAGTGGCTCGCGCGCATCACGGGCTACGCGGCGGCCAGCGTGCAGCCCAACGCCGGCTCGCAGGGCGAGCTCGCGGGCCTGCTCGCCATCCGCGCGTACCACCGCTCACGCGGCCAGGGGGAGCGCACGGTGTGCCTCATCCCCGCGAGCGCGCACGGGACCAACGCGGCGTCGGCCGTGCTCGCGGGCATGCGCGTCGTCGTGGTCAAGACCGCGGCCGACGGCGAGGTCGACCTCGGGGACCTGCGCGCGCGCCTGGACGAGCACGCCGACGACGTGGCCGCGATCATGATCACCTACCCGTCGACGCACGGCGTCTACGAGGCGCACGTGCGCGAGGTCTGCGACCTCGTGCACGCCGCGGGCGGCCAGGTCTACATCGACGGCGCCAACCTCAACGCGCTCGTCGGGCTCGCGCAGCCCGGTGACCTGGGCGGGGACGTCAGCCACCTCAACCTGCACAAGACCTTCTGCATCCCGCACGGCGGCGGCGGCCCCGGCGTCGGGCCGGTCGCCGTGGCCGAGCACCTCGTCCCCTTCCTGCCCGGGCGGGGCGCGACGCAGGTCTCGGCGGCGCCGCACGGGTCGGCCGGCATCCTGCCGATCTCGTGGGCGTACGTGGCGCTCATGGGCGCGCAGGGCCTGCGCCGGGCGACGGAGGTGGCGGTGCTCGGTGCGAACTACCTGGCCACCCGCCTCAAGGACCACTTCCCCGTCCTGTTCACCGGTCCCGGCGGCCACGTGGCCCACGAGTGCATCCTCGACCTGCGGCCGCTGACGGCCGCGACCGGCGTGACCGCCGAGGACGTGGCCAAGCGCCTCATGGACTACGGCTTCCACGCCCCGACGCTGTCGTTCCCCGTGCCGGGCACGCTCATGGTGGAGCCGACCGAGAGCGAGGACCTGGGCGAGCTCGACCGCTTCGTCGCCGCGATGCTCGCGATCCGTGCGGAGATCGCCGAGGTCGAGGCCGGCACGTGGTCGGCCGCCGACTCCCCGCTGCGCGGCGCGCCGCACACCGCGACCATGGTCGTCTCCGACTCGTGGGATCGTCCGTACAGCCGCGAGACCGCGGCGTTCCCCGTGCCGGGCCTGCGGGCCGGCAAGTACTGGCCGCCGGTCCGCCGGATCGACCAGGCTGCCGGTGACCGCAACCTGGTCTGCTCGTGCCCGCCGATCGAGGAGTACGTGTGAGCAACCCCGAGTCCCCCGAGGCCACCACGGCGACGGAGCCCGCCCGCCCGGGCCCGCTCGACGCCGAGCACGTCGCGCTCGGCGCGACGATGACGCCGTTCGCCGGGTGGTCGATGCCCCTGCGCTACACCTCCGACCTGGCCGAGCACCGCGCGGTCCGCGAGGCCGCCGGGCTCTTCGACCTCTCGCACATGGGCGAGATCCGGGTCGCGGGTGCCGGCGCGGGCGCGGCGCTCGACCGGGCGCTCGTCGGGCACCTGTCGGCGCTCGCCGTCGGGCGGGCGCGCTACACGATGCTGTGCGCCGAGGACGGCGGCGTGATCGACGACCTCGTCGTCTATCGCCGCGCGGACGACGACTTCCTGGTCGTCGCGAACGCGTCCAACGCGGACGTCGTGCTCGCCGAGCTCGAGGCGCGCTGCACCGGACCCGACGTCGAGGTCGCGGACGAGTCCGCCGCCACGGCGCTCGTCGCCGTGCAGGGCCCGGCGGCCGAGGCGATCGTGACGGCGCTGGTCCCCGACGAGGCCGAGCGCGCCGCCGTCGCGGACCTGCGGTACTACGCGGCGACGACGGCCACGCTCGCGGCCGACGGCGGCGTCGTCGTCGCCATGGTGGCGCGCACCGGCTACACGGGCGAGGACGGGTTCGAGCTGTTCCTCCCGGCCGGCGACGCCCCGGCCGTGTGGCGCTCGCTGCTCGCCGCGGGGCAGCCGGCGGGCCTCGTGCCCGCGGGCCTGGCGGCGCGCGACAGCCTGCGCCTCGAGGCGGGCATGCCGCTGTACGGCCACGAGCTGGACCGCACGACGGCGCCGCACGACGCCGGCCTCGGCCGCGTGGTGCGGCTCGACAAGGTCGACGCCGAGGGGGAGCCGGTGCCGTTCGTCGGGCGGGAGCCGCTGCGGGCCCGGGCGGGCGCCCAGCCCTCGCGGGTGCTCGTGGGCCTCGAAGGGCTCGGCCGCCGGGCCGCCCGTCACGGCTACCCGGTGCTGACCGAGAGCGGCATCCGGGCCGGGTACGTCACCTCGGGCGGGCCGTCGCCCACCCTCGGCCACCCGATCGCGATGGCGTACGTGACGCCCGAGGTGTGCGCGCCCGGGACCGAGCTCGTCGTCGACGTGCGCGGGCGGCACGAGCCGGTGCGGGTCGTCGCCCTGCCCTTCTACCGCCGTCCCAGCAGCAGCACCTGAGACCCGGCGGGCCGGCGCCGGCCCGCCACCACCACCCGGCACGCCGCCGTCGACCCGAGGAGACCTCCGTGAGCGCGATCCCGACCGAGCTGCAGTACACCGCCGAGCACGAGTGGCTCACGACCGGGGACCCCGCCACGATCGGCGTGACGGCCACCGCCGCGGACGCGCTCGGCGACGTCGTCTACCTCGAGCTGCCCGAGGTCGGGTCGCAGGTGACGGCGGGCGCCGTGTGCGGGGAGATCGAGTCCACCAAGTCGGTGTCGGAGATCTACTCCCCGGTGACCGGCACCGTCGTGGCCGTCAACGACGACGCCGTCGCCGACCCCGCGCTCGTCAACTCCGACCCGTACGGCCGCGGGTGGCTCCTGCGCGTCGAGGTCGTCGCGACGGGTCCGCTGCTGAGCGCGCAGGAGTACGCCGAGCTCGTCGAGGGCTGACGGGCCGCGGAGGCCCGCGACGGGCTGCTCCGTCCGGGTGAACCGCCGACGCGGCCCGCGCGGCCCGGGCGCGGCTGTGACCTGCGCCTCCACATGATCTCGGGCCCCTAGCGGGCCGTCCGGACCCTCGCAAGGGTGACCGCGCGAGAAGTGGGGGTGAAAACCGCGTCATCACGGGTGAAGTCCGGGCTCTCTCCAGGTGTACCCGCACAATCGGCGCTCCCCACGGGGCACCGCGTCCCTGGAGGTCGGCATGACCACGGAAGTGACGGATCTGCGCACCGTTCCCACGCAGCGCACCACGGAGCCGCTCACCCGGCGCGAGCGGGTGATCCTGTCCAACCTGGACGAGACGGTCACCCTCGAGGAGATCGCCGCCAAGCTCTTCGTCACGCGCAACACGGTGAAGTCGCAGGTCCGCAGCGTGTACCGCAAGCTCGGCGTCTCCACGCGGGCCGACGCGGTCGAGTGCGCCCGGCGGATCGGCCTGCGCTGAGACCTGCCGGTCCGTGACGACGGCTCGAGTGGGAGCGACGGCGGCACGCAGGTAGTGTCGTGCGGTCACATCCCGGCCCCCTCGGGCCCGCGCGCGAGGCAGGTGGCACGTGCCAGTGGACCGTCCGGACCGCACCGCCGCGGTCGACGAGCACTGGGCACCCGACCACCTGGTCCTCGGCCGCACCGTCCTGAGCCGTGCGGGCCGGCTCCTCGTGGAGCGCGACGCCCAGGGTGGCGTCCTCACCACCTCGCCGCTCGCGGGCATGGCCGCCGTCGAGCAGCGGTACCCCGCCTGGGCGCTGGGGCCGTTCGGCCGCATCGAGCCCGAGGCGGCGCTGCCCGCCCAGCCCGGCGTGTACGCCCTGAGCTCCCAGGGCGTGGTCCGGTACGTCGGCGCGTCCGGCGACCTGTCCCGCACCTTTGGGCACCGCGGCCTGGGCCACGTCTCGCGCCGCGACGCGCAGAACGCGGGTCGCGAGGAGCTGTGCCGGCTCAACCGCCTGATCACCGCCGAGGCCCAGGCCGGCCGCACCGTGGACCTCTACGTCCTGCCGGTGGGCTCGGCGGGCAGGCTCTCCCGGCTGGTGCGCCGGCGGTCCGAGGAGGACGAGGCCACCGCGCTGGCCGCGGAGCTGGTGGGCGCCGCGAAGGGGTCCTGGCACCTGCCGACCTGACCTCCGTGGGGCCGTGGGGCCCGGGGTCTGGGAGACTTCCGGCATGCCGAGCAGCCCGCCCTCCGTGCTCGTGGTGGCGGCCGCCGTCGTCGACGACCTCGACCGACCGCGCAGGCTCCTGGCGGCCCGGCGCAGCAAGCCGCTGTCCCTCGCGGGTCGCTGGGAGTTCCCCGGCGGCAAGGTGGACCCTGGGGAGACGCCCGTCGAGGCGCTGCACCGCGAGATCGGTGAGGAGCTCGGCGTCGAGATCACCCTCGGTGCCGAGCTGCCCGGTCCGGTCGACGGCGCGTGGCGTATCACGCACGGGTACCGGATGCGGATCTGGGCCGCGGCGGTGCTGCGCGGCGAGCCGCAGCCGCTCGTCGAGCACGACGCGCTGACCTGGCTCGAGCCGGGGCAGTGGCTCTCGGTCCCGTGGCTGGACCCCGACGTCCCGATCGTCTCGGCGCTCGCCGACCGCGCCGAGTCCGGCCTGCGCTGACGCCGACGGCCCACGGGTGCCGACGCCGCCCTCACCCGGGCTGACGCGCATGGCGCGGGGCCGTGCGGGCGCACCGACCGCCTCGCTCGCCGGCCGCGGCGCGGGTCCGTGCGGCCCGTGTGACCACAGTGGCTGATGTGACGTGAGGGATTCACATGGGCCCCATCGGTCCCACCAGTCACCTGCTCCGCACGGAAGCGCACCGCCAGCGGCCGGTCACGCGCAGGGCGGGGCGGGCAGGACGGGTGGCCCGTGCGGGGCGGGCGCGGGTCGGCGGTGGGGCCGGCGTGCGGGCCGGTGCGGGTGGGCGGGGGCGCGGGGAGGGCGGTCAGGGCCAGAGGCGTGCGGAGGTGCGGAACTCCTCCGGGTCGCTGTGGACGGGGATCACGCAGACGAGGTGGCCGCCGGGCACGCGCAGGGTGCGCGAGCCCAGCCACCGGCCCACGTCGACCGCGCCCAGCGCGAGCAGGCGGTCGTGCTCGGCGTCGACGTCGTCGGTCTCGATGTCGAGGTGGTAGCGGGGTTCGGCGTCGACGGACTGCACCGCCGTCACCAGTGACGGGACCGCGCCGTGCAGCGTCGTGAACTCCGGTTCGCCGGGGGCGCTGGACGTCTCGACCCCCAGCGCGGCGGTCCAGAAGTCCAGGGCGGCGTCGACCCGCTCGCGCGGGACGTCGATCAGCAGGGTGGAGACACGGCTGCGGTGCATGCGACCTCCTCGTCGACGGTCTCGAGCATGGCACGCGGCGTTACCGTGGGCCATGGTCAAGGACCCGCTCCGCCGTCACGAGGCGGTGGCCGGCGCCGCCCGCGTCCACCGGCCCGATGCGGCGTCCGAGGCGAGCGTCACCCGCACGCTCCCGGCGCCGCCGGACGCCGTGACGCCGTGGCTCACCGACCCCGGGCGACGTCGGCGCTGGCTCGACGTGGACCCCGAGGTCCGCAGCGCGACCGCCGTGCGCTCGCTGCGCTGGGGCTGGCCGGACGGGACGCGCGTGACCCTCCGCGTCCTGCCGGCGCCCGGCGGCCGGACGCGCCTGTCGGTACGCCATCTCCTGCCCTCCGGCGCCGCGCCCGAGGCCGAGGCCGGGTGGGTCGAGCGCCTGGACCGCCTCGCCGCCGTCGTCGGGGACGGGTCCGCCGGGTAGGTGTTCGGCGCGGGGCCGAGTCGCCGCGCGCGGGACGACCCGGTCAGGGCTCGACGAGCTCGACCCGCAGGATCCGGTCGTCGCCGTCGCGCGACGGCGTGCCGCCCCAGGTCGCGCCGTCGGTGTTGGACGTCGTGATCCACAGCGCGCCGTCCGGGGCGACCTCGACGGTGCGGATGCGGCCCACCTCGCCGACGAGGTGCGCGCTCGGTTCGCCCGAGGCCCGCCCGCCGTCGACGGGTAGCCGCCAGAGCCGCTGCCCGCCCAGCGCGCCCATCCAGACCGCGCCGCCGGCGTAGGCGATGCCCGACGGCGAGGCGTCGTCGGGGTGGATCGTCACGATCGGTGGCTCGCCCGCGTCGCCCTCGGTGCCCTCCGACTCGGGCCAGCCGTAGTCGACGCCCGGGCGGATCACGTTGAGCTCGTCCCACGTCCGGTGACCCAGCTCGGAGGCGTACACCGTCCCGTCGGGCCCGAAGGCGATGCCCTGGACGTTGCGGTGCCCGGTGGACCAGATCGCGGTGCCCGACGGGTTGTCCGCCGGGATGCTGCCGTCCGTCGCGATCCGCAGGATCTTCCCGTTGAGCGAGTCGGCGTCCGCGGCGTTCTCCGGCTCGAACGCGTCGCCGGTCCCGATCCACAGGTGCCCGTCCGGGCCGAGCTCGATGCGGCCGCCGTGGTGACGGTCGGCGGTCTCGATGCCGTCGAGCAGGACGGCCTCCTGCGTGAGGCCGCCGAGGTCCTCGTCGAGGCGCAGCGCCACGACGCGGTTGGTCGGCGAGGCGGACACGTAGGCGTAGACCGTGCGGTCGGCGTCGAAGTCGGCGGACGCGACGATCCCGAGGAGCCCGCCCTCGGCGCTCACCTCGACGCCGGGCACGACGCCGACGACGCTCGCTCGCCCTCCGCCGGCCGGCACGTGGGAGATCTCGCCCGCGGACCGGCTCGAGACCAGCGCGGAGCCGTCGGGCAGGAAGGTCAGTCCCCACGGCATCTCGAGCCCGGTCGCGATCTCGGTGACCTCGCCCAGGACCAGCGCCTCGTCCGTCGCGCCGCCCGCGCCCGCCGACGGCGCCGGACCGGGCGGCTCCGCGTCGACGGTGACCGCCGTGTCGCGCCCGGGTCCGGCGTCCTCGGCGGTGCACCCGGTCAGTCCCAGGACGACCAGCGCGGCCACCGCCGCGGGTCCGGTCCGCGTGGTCCGCCCGTCGGCGGCCCGGCTCGCGACGCCCATCAGACGCCCCTTCCGCCGAGGGTCGCCAGGACGCCGTCGTACCGGCCGTCGGCCTCGGCGAACCGCAGGTGACGCACGCGCTCCACGAGCACCTCGGTGGCGTCCGGCTGGGTGCGCAGCAGGTGCATCACCTCGTCGAGGAAGTCCTCGAGCGGCATCGCGGACTCGCGCTCCTCGCCTCCCATGAGCGGCGTGCGGACGGCCGGCGGGACCAGCTCCACGACCTCCACGCCCGTGCCGGCCAGCTGGACGCGCAGGCTCTCGCTCAGGGAGTGGATCGCTGCCTTCGTCGCGCTGTAGGTGGGCGCCAGGGGCAGGGGCACGAACGCCAGCCCGGACGACACGGTCATCACCGTGGCCTCGGGCCGGCCGAGCAGGAAGGGCAGGAACCTGGCGATCAACCGCCGCGGCCCGAGCAGGTTCGTGGTGATCGTGGCCTCGGCGACCGCGAGCGATGCCGGGTCGCGCAGGTCCTCGGCGACCATGATCCCCGCCATCGCCACGACGACGTCGAGGTCGGGGTGCGCCCGCGTGACGGTGTCGAAGGCGTCACGGATCGAGTCCGGGTCCGCGATGTCGAGCGTGACGGTGTCCATGCCGGGGTGCTCGGCGGCCAGGGCGTGCAGCTGGTCCGTCCGGCGTCCGGCGGCGACGACGGTGTTGCCGGCGTCGTGCAGGCGCACGGCCAGCCCGCGGCCGATGCCGGACGTCGCTCCGGCGACCAGGACGGTCCTCCCGGTGATCCTCATGGCGTGCTCCTTGGGTGCGGCGGGCCAGCCTGCTCGGTCCGCGGTCGGTGGGGACACGTCCACGCTCGTCCCGCCGGCCGGCGGCCGGGAGAGCCCTGCCGAACCAGGGACCGGCGATCCCTTGCTGCGCGTGGTGCGGTGCCCGCACGATCGAGGCATGGACCGCGCCGCCGTCGCCGACTTCCTGCGCACCCGCCGCGCCGCGCTCCGCCCCGCCGACGTCGGCCTGCCGGCGGGCGCGCGCCGCCGCACGGCAGGGCTGCGCCGCGAGGAGGTCGCCGCGCTCGCCGGCATGTCCACCGACTACTACACGCGGCTCGAGCAGCGGCGGGGCCCCACCCCGTCGCCGCAGATGCTCGCGGCGATCGCCCGGGCGCTGCGCCTGACCGTCGACGAGCACGACCACCTGCTGCGCCTCGCGGGCCACGTGCCGGCGCCACGGTCGCGACGCTCGCCGCACGTGAGTCCCGCGCTGCTGCGCGTCCTCGACCGCCTCGACGACACCCCGGCGTTCGTCGTGACCGACGTCGGCGAGACGCTCGCGCAGAGCCGCGCCGCCGTCGCCCTCTTCGGGCCGCGCTCGCAGGTGCCGTGGCCGGGCCGCAGCAGCTACTACCGGTGGTTCACGGACCCGGCCGAGCGGCGGCTCTACCCCGAGCGCGACCACGCGCACCAGAGCCGCGTCCAGGCGGGGGCGCTGCGCACGGCCCTCGACGCGGGCGGGCCGGGCAGCCCGGCCGCGGACCTGGTGCGGCGCCTGCGCGAGCAGAGCGCCGAGTTCGTCGAGATCTGGGAGCGTCACGAGGTCCTCCCGCCGCGGTTCGACGAGCACAAGACGCTGGTCCACCCGGAGCTGGGCGAGATCGACGTCGACTGCCAGGTGATGTTCAGCGAGAACCGTGCCCACGCGCTCGTGGTCCTCACCGCGACCCCGGGAACGGAGAGCCACGAGAAGCTGCGCCTGCTCGCGGTGATCGGCGACCAGCAGCTGTCGGCGGTGAGCGACTGAGGCCGTGCCGCCCGAGGCTCAGCGATCGCGCGACGACAGCACGCAGAACTCGTTCCCGTCGGGGTCGGCGAGCACCTCCCACGAGACGTCCGCGGGCTGCCCCACGTCGACGCGCGTCGCTCCCAGCTCCAGCAGCCGGGCGATCGCGGCGTCACGGTCCTCGTCGACGTGCGGGGCCAGGTCGAGGTGGAGCCGGTTCTTCCCCTGCTTCTCGTGCTCCACGCGGACGAAGACGAGGCCGGGCGGCACCTGGTCGAACGGGAGGCTCGTCCCGAGCTCGCGGGCCCAGGGCGGGACGACGATGACCTCCTCGTCGCCCGCGACCATGATCTCCCAGCGCAGGGCCTGGGCCCACCACCGCGCGAGCGCCTGGTGGTCGCGTGCCTCGATGACGGTGGAGTACCAGCGCATGACGGCTCCCTCGCTCGCGCGGACCCGGGCGGCCCGGTGCGACCAGGATGCACCGCACCACTGACACGCGCGCGGGCCGAGTCCCGCCGCGCGCGAGCGGCTCGCGCTACCGGCCGACGCCCACCGGCGAGAGGTCCGCGCCGGTGACCACGGGGCACCCGGCGAGGTGGTCGTCCACGAGGCCGCACGCCTGCATGGCGGCGTACGCCGTCGTGGGGCCGACGAAGCGGAACCCGACGGACTTGAGCGTCCGTGCGAGCGCGACTGACTCCGCCGTGGTCGCCGGCACCTCGCGGAACTCGGTCGCACGCGGGGTGCGGACCCGCACCTGCGGCGCGTGGGACCACACGAGGTCGGTCAGCGTGCGCCCGGCGTCCCACAGCCCCACGACCGCACGGGCGTTGGCGATGCTCGCCTCGATCTTGGCGCGGTTGCGCACGATGCCGGCGTCGGCCATGAGCCGCGCGACGTCGCCGTCGTCGAAGCGGGCCACTGCGGCCGGGTCGAAGCCCGCGAACGCCTCGCGGAACGCCGGCCGCTTGCGCAGCACCGTGATCCACGCGAGGCCGGACTGGAACGCCTCGAGGCAGAACCGCTCGTAGAGCTCCGCATCGCCGCGCACGGGCACGCCCCACTCGGTGTCGTGGTACTCCTCGTAGAGCGGGTCCCCGTCGCCGAAGCACCTCATCGGTCCGCCCTTCCTCCTCGTGCCGCCGCCGCGGCACCTGCTCGGTGCGGTCCAGCATGGGGCACGACGGGGACGTCGCGGTGCCGGTCCACAGGTAGCAACCACCGGCGGACGTCGTCGCGGAGAGCCCGGGCAGCGCCCGGCGCGCGGCGTCAGCGGCGGCGGACCGCCAGCGACGACGTGGCGGCCTCGACGGGCGTGGCCTGCGCCCCACCGGTCGGCTCGGCCGACGCCGCGACGGGCTCCGTCGGCACCGCGAGCAGGCCCTCGTGCACCGCGCCGAGGATCTCGGGGTCGGCGGCCACGGGAGCTCCACCGAGCGCGGCTCGAGCCCGGGCGACCTCGTCGTCGGTGTCCGTCATGGGGTCAGAGTAGGTGGAACCGGGCGCCCGCGGGAGCGTTTCCACGGCCGCGTCTCACGGTCCGGTCAGGCCGCCAGGGCCGTGCGGATCCGCTTCACCGAGACCGGTTGCGGGGTGCCGAGCTGCTGGGCGAACAGGCTCACGCGCAGCTCCTCGATCATCCAGCGGACCTCGGCGAGCCGGGCCAGGCGGGCGGCGTCCGGCGCCGCGGCGCGCGCGGTGCGCAGCGCGTCGTCGTACGCCTCGGCGACCTCCGCGACCTGCCAGGCCAGCGCCTGGTCCCGCCCCGGGTCGGCGGCCGCCTTGTCGAGGCGGTGACGGGCCGCGCGCAGGTAGCGCACGACGTGCGGCAGGCGGGCGGCGCCGACGTCGCTCGCCATCCCGTCGTGCACGAGGGCGCTGAGCTGGCCCCGGACGTCGGTCACGGTCGAGAGCAGGGCCAGGCTCGTCGCCGCGCGCAGCGCGCCGTCGAGCTCCCGCGCCGCGGCGAGCACGGCCGCCAGGTCCCGCGCCACGGCGTAGGTGCGGTCCTCGAGGCGGTCGCGCAGCCGCGTGCGCAGCGCGGCGTACCCGGCGGCGTCCCGCACCGCGCCCGTGCCGCCACCGGCCTCGGTCGCCAGGGCATCGACGGCCGCCCGCTGCAGGTCCACCACCAGCGCCTCGGTGCTCGGGTACGGGCTCGCGGCCAGGGTCAGCGACTCGGTCGTCGTCCACCGGGTCGTGATCCGGCCGGAGGCGAGCGCGAGCTCGGTGACGAGCAGCTCCCGCACGCCGACGGGGTGACGCAGCGCCTGCTCGCCCGCCGTCGTGAGCACGCGCAGGTCGACCGGGCGCCGCCCGTCCTTGCGGCGCTCGCCCGCCACGAGCGCCGGGTAGCCGTGCACGCTCACGCCCCCGGCCGACGTCGTGACGACCTCCGGCAGGCGCCCGTCGGGCAGCCCGTCCGGCCACGTCGTCACCCCCGCGCGCTCGAGCTCCGCGCCCGGCGCGGGAGCCGGCGTCGCGGCGGCTGAGGCG
>NZ_JACEXH010000292.1:0-2122 GCF_014525465.1 Actinotalea sp. JY-7885
TGCTCGTGGGCGACGGCGCGCCGCGCCCGACCCAGGCGCTGGTCCGGTGGGACCCCGGGCACCTGGCGGAGCGCGAGCTCGCGGAGCGCTCGGAGCTCGCGCTGCCCCCGGCCGTCCACATGATCGCGCTCGACGGGCCGCGCGAGGCCGTGGAGCGCCTGCTCGGGCGCCTCGCGCTGCCCGCCGGGTCCCAGGTGCTGGGGCCGCTCGCGGTCGACGGCGCACCGGCCCCCGCGCAGGACGTGCTGGACCCCGAGCTCCTGCGCCCGGTGCGGGCGCTGGTCCGGTCCCCGTGGTCGGTCGCCGCCGAGGCGACGACCGCGGTCGCCGCCGCCGTCGCCGCCCGCAGCGCCCGCCGCGAGCCCGGTAGCGTCCGCGTCGTCGTCGAACCCCTGGAGGTGCTGTGAGCCGGCAGATCGACGCCGTGCTGTTCGACCTGGGCCAGGTCCTCGTGCGGTGGGAGCCGCGCCTGCCCTACGTCGGCCGGCACGACGACGCCAGCGTCACGGCGTTCTTCGAGGAGGTCGACTTCGCCGCCTTCAACCACGCGCAGGACGCGGGCCGCACCTGGGCGCAGGCGCGCGACGCCCTCGCGGCGTCGCACCCCCACCACCTGCCGATGCTCGACACGTACGTCGCGCACTTCCGCGACGCGCTCCCGGGGCCGGTCGACGGGGCGCCCCAGGTCGTGGCGGACCTGCGGGCCGCGGGGATGCGGCTGCTGGGCCTGACGAACTGGTCGGCCGAGACGTTCCACCACGCCGCGCAGGCGGCGCCCGTCGTCGCCGAGCTCGAGGACGTCCTGGTCTCGGGCCGGGAGGGCCTGGCCAAGCCCGACCCGCGCATCTTCGCCCTCGCGGTGACGCGGTTCGGCCTCGACGCCGGACGCACGCTCTTCGTCGACGACTCGCCCGCGAACGTCGCGGCGGCCGGGCGGGCGGGGCTGCGGGCCCACCACTTCACGTCGCACGCGGCCCTGCGCCGGCACCTCGGCGAGCTCGGCGTCGACCTGGGGGCCGGGGCGACGACGGCGCGAGCCTAGGATCGTCGGATGCGTCTGCTCTTCGCCGGCACCCCGTCGGTCGCCCTGCCGGCCCTCGATGCGCTCCTCGCGTCCCGCCACGAGGTCGCCGCGGTCCTCACCCGGCCCGACGCCCCCTCCGGGCGCGGGCGGCGCCTGCGCCCGAGCCCGGTCAAGGAGCGCGCACTCGAGGCCGGCATCCCCGTGATCGAGGCGTCGACGCTGCGCGACGAGGCGACCCGGGAGGCGGTGCGCGCCGTGCGACCCGACTGCGCACCGGTGGTGGCCTACGGGGCGCTCCTGCCGCCGGCCGTGCTCGAGGTCCCGCCGCTCGGGTGGATCAACCTGCACTTCTCGCTCCTGCCCGCCTGGCGCGGCGCCGCACCCGTGCAGCACGCCGTCCTGCACGGCGACGAGGTCACGGGCGCCTCGACCTTCCGCATCGACGAGGGCCTGGACACCGGCCCGGTGCTCGGCACGCTCACCGAGACCGTCCGGCCGCGGGACACGTCGGGCGACCTGCTGGAGCGCCTCGCGCACGCGGGCGCCGGCCTGCTCGTCGCGACGCTCGACGGGCTCGAGGACGGCGCCCTGGTGGCGGTCCCGCAGTCCGCGGAGGGCGTCAGCCACGCGCCCCGGCTGACCACCGACGACGGGCGGGTCCGCTGGGAGCACCCGGCCCAGGCGACCGACCGCCGGGTGCGCGCCGTCACCCCGGCGCCGGGAGCGTGGACCACGCTCCCGGACGGCGAGCGGCTGCGCCTGGGGCCCGTCGTGCCGCGTCCCGAGGTGACCGGCCTGGCGCCGGGCCAGGTCGCGGTGGGCAAGAAGCACGTCCACGTGGGGACCGGCACGCACGCCGTCGAGCTCGGGGAGGTCTCGCCCGCCGGGCGGCGCCCGATGGCCGCGGCGGACTGGGCGCGCGGCGTGCGCGACCTCGACGGCGCGGTGCTCGGCACCGTGCTGGAGACCTCCGTGCTGGAGACCGGGGGAGGGGCCGCCCGATGAGCGACCGCCACGGACGACGCGACGGCGCACGCCCCGAGGGCGGGCGGCCGGACGGCGGACGCCCCGGAGGCGGCCGCGACGCCACCGGGCGCC
>NZ_JACEXH010000293.1:0-2101 GCF_014525465.1 Actinotalea sp. JY-7885
CGGACCGCCGTGCCGCCGCGTTCGAGGACGCCGTGGTCGCCGACCTCCTCGACGCCGGCCCGGACGCGCTCGCGCGCCTGGCGCGCGTCCCGGCCGCGCTGGCCGCGGACCTCGCGGTGAGCGCCTGGGGACCGTGGCAGGTGCTCGTCGGGATGTCGCCGCGGGGACCCGGTGCGCTGCTCCACCGTGCGGCGCCCCTGGGTGCTGGCTACGCGGTGCTGACGTGGGACGTCCCGGACGGGGGCGCGCCGTGAGCGCGGGGGCGACGGGCGACGGCACGCCCGCACCGGGCGCCGCGGCCCCCGTCGTCGTCGCGGTGGTCGGACCGACCGCGACCGGCAAGTCGGACCTCGCGGTGGCGCTGGCCGAACGGCTCGACGGCGAGGTCGTCAACGCCGACGCGATGCAGCTCTACCGCGGCATGGACATCGGCACCGCCAAGGTCACGGCCGAGGAGCGGCGCGGCATCCCGCACCACCAGCTCGACGTGCTGGACGTCGCCGAGGACGCCTCGGTCGCCGCGTACCAGCGCGCGGCACGGGCCGACGTCGCGGCGATCGCCGCGCGCGACCGCCGCCCCGTCGTGGTCGGCGGCTCCGGGCTGTACGTCCGGGCGCTGCTGGACCGGATGGAGCTGGCGCCGGTCGACCTCGCCGTGCGTGCAGCGCTGGAGGCGCGCGCGCAGGCGGAGGGCCCGGGGGTGCTCCACGACGAGCTCGCGCGCCTCGACCCGCCGGCCGCGGACGCGATCGGGCGGGCGAACGTGCGCCGCATCGTCCGCGCGCTCGAGGTCATCACGGTGACGGGCCGGCCCTGGACCGCCTCCCTGCCCGAGCAGGAGTACGTGCACCCCACCGTGCAGATCGGGCTGGACTGCGACCGGGCGGTGCTCGACCGCCGCATCGGGCACCGCGTCGAGCGCATGTGGCAGCGCGGCCTGGTCGAGGAGGTCCGGGCCCTCGGGCCGCGCCTGGGCCGCACGGCCCGGCGGGCCGTGGGCTACGCCGAGGTCCTCGCCGCGCTGGCGGGGGAGCGCTCGCTGGACGACGCGCGTGCCGGCGTGGTCACGGGCACGCGTCGCCTCGCCCGCAAGCAGATGGGCTGGTTCGGCCGCGACCCGCGCGTGCACTGGCTGGACGCGCAGGACCCGGACCTCGTGGACCACGCCGTCGCGCTGGTGCACGCCGCGGACGCCGGACGGCTCGTCGACCCGGGGACGCGCCGCCGTACGCTCGGGTCATGACGCACGACGCCCTGGCCGCGCCCACGCCGGCCGTGCCGCTCGCGCCCACGACGCTCCACGTCTGGAAGGGCCACGGCACCGAGAACGACTTCGTGCTCGTCGACGACCGCCAGGACGCCCTCGCGCTCGGCCCCGAGCTCGTGCGCGCCCTGACGGACCGGCGCGCGGGCCTGGGCGGTGACGGCGTCATCCGCCTCGTCGCGAGCGAGCACCTGCCCGAGGGGCGGGACGCGCTGCGCGAGGACCCGCGGGCACGCTGGTTCATGGACTACCGCAACGCCGACGGGTCGCTCGCCCAGATGTGCGGGAACGGCGTCCGGGTGCTGGCCCGCTTCGCGGAGCACCTGGGCCTCTGGGACGGGGCCGAGGAGCTGGTGCTCGGCACGCGCGCGGGCGTCCGGCGCGTCGTGCGGGTGCCCGAGCCGGCGCCGGGGACCGGCGCGTCGTGGTACGCCGTCGACATGGGGGCCTGGCGCCTGGCGGGCGGACCGGGGGCGGTGGCGAGCGGGGGCGACGCGCAGGTCGACGTCGTCGGGCTGCCCGTGACGCGCCCCGCGCTCAGCGTGGACCTCGGCAACCCGCACACCGTCCTCGCGCTCGCGGACACGGCCGAGCTGGACCGCGCCGACCTCACCCGGGCGCCGGTCGTGGCGCCGCAGCCGCCCGAGGGCACCAACGTCGAGCTGGTGGTGCCGCTCGGTGAGCGTGAGGTCGACGGCGTGGCCGTCGGCGAGGCCCGCATGCGCGTGCACGAGCGCGGGGTCGGCGAGACCCGCTCGTGCGGCACGGGCGCGTGCGCCGCGGCGATCGCCGTGCGGACCTGGGCGGGCGCGGACGCGCCCGCGACCTGGTCGGTGC
>NZ_JACEXH010000294.1:0-2079 GCF_014525465.1 Actinotalea sp. JY-7885
GCCATGGCCCGCGCCACGCGCGCCTCGTCGCCGTCGCCCGCCCCGGCGCCCGCCCGCGCGATCCGGCCGAGCGCCCGCGCCAGCCCGCGCACCGTCGTCGACAGGAGCGGGGCACCGCAGCCGTCGACCGTCACGTGCTCGACCGGGACCCCCGTGAGCTCGCCCACCGTCGACCGGATCGCGCGCTGCAGCGGGTGGTCGGGCGCGAGGTAGGTCGCGGTGTCCCAGCCGGCCGCGACGCAGGTCGCGAGCATCGCGGCGTGCTTGCCCGAGCAGTTCTGGGTCAGCGCCGCGGGGCCGTGACCGGCCGCGCGCCAGGCGTAGGCCGCGTCGGCGTCGAGCGGCAGGTCGGGCGTGTTCTGCAGGGCGTCCGGGCCGAGGCCCGCCCGCTCCAGGACGGCCCGCACGACGGCCAGGTGTGCGTCGGTGCCCGAGTGGCTCGCCGCCGCGAGCGCGAGCGCGTCGACGTCGGCGTCGAGCCCGCACCGGAGCATCGCGACGGCCTGGAGCGGCTTGAGCGAGGAGCGCGGCCACATCGCGGCGTCGGCGTCGCCGACCTCCGCCAGCGTGGCGCCGTCGGCGCCGAGCACGACGAGGTGGCCGTGGTGCACGGACTCCACGAGGTCACCCCGGACGACCTCGGCGAGCAGGTCCGGCGAGGTCACCAGCCGCCCGCCCGCGGACCCGGCCGGCGGGGTCCGCCCCGGCCGTGGCTGCCCATCGCCGGCCGGACGTCCACGAGGTAGACGATCGCGGCCACGGCGCTGCCGAGCGCGAGGAACTGCAGCTCGCCGATGCCGAGGGGGTACGGGATGGCGACGAAGGCGATCGCCGTCGCGACGCCGAGCAGCGCGCCCCAGAACGTCTTGGTCTTCTTGCCCGCGGCGACGAAGGCCCCCGCCGGGCGGCGCACCAGGTCGATGAGCGCGACGACGCAGGCGGCGAAGACGCCGACGTAGAGCGCGAGGAAGATGAGGACCTGGATGGACGCGATCACGGCACGAGCGTACGAGACGCGACCGGGGGTCAGATCTCGGGCAGGTTCGCGCGGGCCTCGCCGGGCTCGGCGCCCGCGGCCTCGAGGAGGTCGACCAGGAGCGAGCGCAGCAGCAGCACGAGGCTCTGGGCGTGCCAGTCGTCGGGCACGACGAGCCACGGGTCCGTGCGGCGCGCGAGGTCGGCGAGCCGCTCCCTGGCCCGACCGCGGTCCCCGCCCGAGCCCAGCGCACCCGCGAGGTCACCGGCCGCCGTCGCGACGTCCTCGACCAGGGCCGCCAGGCCGGCCAGGTCGTGGGTCTCGCGCACGACGGCACGGCTGCGGCGCGCGAGCACGCGCGCGTTGCGCATGGCGCGGTCGACGCACACCGCCGCGCCCTCGAGCTGGCGCAGCTCGGCGACGTGGCGCCGGAACGCCGGCGAGACGCGCGCCGACTGCCGCGCCGCCGACGCGGAGTCCCGCCACTGGTCGAGCACCGGCTGGGAGGCACGGCCCCGCGCGAGCGCCTCCTCGACCTCGTCCTCGTCCCGGCGCTCGAGGCCCGTCGCGAGGTGCCGCAGCAGCTCCGCCACCTCGGTGAGCGCCTCCTCGCCGACCGCGCGCACGCGGCGCCGCGGGTCCTGCGGCCACAGCGTCGCCACCATCAGCGCGAGGACGCCGCCGACGAGCGCGTCGAGCCAGCGCCCCACGGGCGACCCGGCCTGGAGCGCGGGTAGCGCCACGATGACGATCGACTGCACGCCCGCCTGCATCGTGAACAGCGCGCCGCGGTCGATGAAGCGCCCCACGAGCGCCGCGATGCTCAGCACGACGGCGATCTGCACCGGCCCGGTGCCGATGACGTGCACCAGCAGGTCGCCGAGGAGCACCCCGACGGCGACGCCGGCGGCGAGCTCGGCGACGCGACGCGGCTGCCGGTCGGCCGTGAAGCCGAGCGCCACCCAGGCCGAGACGGGGGCGAAGAACGGCGCGGGGTGCCCGAGACCGTAGTGGGCGATGGCCCAGGCCGCGCCGGCGGCGACGCTCGCGCCCAGCACCGGCAGCGCGGCGCGGCGCACCCGCCGCCAGCCCTGGCGGACCCG
>NZ_JACEXH010000295.1:0-2073 GCF_014525465.1 Actinotalea sp. JY-7885
GACCGCGGCCGCCGGCCTGGTGGTCGGCGACGAGCACGGACCGGTCGGGCCACGCGGCGGGCTCGGCGCGCGCGGCAGCCACGAGGTCCGTCGACGTCGAGCCCGTGCGCGCCACCACGACGACGCGGCCGGCTGCGGGCAGGGCGCGGGCGACGGCGTCCGGGTCGAGGACCGGCGGGGGCGTCGTCATGCGGCCACGGTACGTGGGCCGGAGCCCGTTCGGTTCCCACCCGTCTGCGCACGCCCATCCCCGCGCGTTGTCGGGTCCGGCACATGCGGGGGGCGCCACGCCGTCGGGACCCGCACCGAGGATGTGCACACCCGACAACTACCCTCGGGGACGTGACCGACACGACAGCCGCCAAGCTCGAGGACCTCGCCGATCGTGCGGGGCGCGCCGCCGACGACACCGCTGCGGCCACCAAGCAGCACGCGCGGGGCAAGAAGACGGCCCGCGAGCGCATCGCCGCCCTGCTCGACGAGGGCAGCTTCGTCGAGCTCGACGCGTTCGTGCGGCACCGCTCCACCGCCTTCGGCCTGGACGCGAAGCGGATCCCGGGCGACGGCGTCGTCACCGGCTACGGGACGGTCGACGGGCGCCAGGTGGCCGTCTACTCCCAGGACTTCACCGTCTTCGGCGGCTCGCTCGGCGAGGCGCACGGCCAGAAGATCACCAAGGTCATGGACCTCGCGCTGCGCACCGGCGTCCCCCTCATCGGCATCCTCGACGGCGGCGGCGCGCGCATCCAGGAGGGCGTCGCGGCCCTGACGCAGTTCGCCGAGATCTTCCGCCGCAACGTCGCCGCGTCGGGCGTCATCCCGCAGATCTCGCTGATCCTCGGGCCGAGCGCGGGCGGCGCGGTCTACTCCCCCGCCCTGACCGACTTCATCGTCATGGCGGACCAGACCTCGCACATGTTCATCACCGGCCCCGACGTCATCCGGGCCGTGACGGGCGAGGACGTCGGCTTCGAGGAGCTGGGCGGCGGGCACACGCACAACGCCCGCTCGGGCGTCGCGCACTACCTCGGCAGCGACGAGGACGACGCGATCGACTACGTCAAGGCACTGCTGGGCTACCTGCCCTCGAACAACCTCACCGACCCGGTCGTCTGGCCGGACGAGGAGGCCGACCTCGCGATCACGGACGAGGACCTCGAGCTCGACGCGCTCGTGCCGGACTCGGACAGCCAGCCCTACGACATGCGCACGGTCGTCGAGCACGTCCTCGACCACGGCGACCTCCTCGAGGTCCAGGCGCTCTACGCGCCGAACGTGCTCATCGGGTTCGGGCACGTCGAGGGCCGCCCGGTCGGGATCGTCGCCAACCAGCCCCTGCAGATGGCGGGCACGCTCGACATCAGCGCCGCCGAGAAGGCCGCGCGCTTCGTGCGGACCTGCGACGCGTTCAACATCCCGGTCCTGACGTTCGTCGACGTCCCGGGCTTCCTTCCCGGCACGGACCAGGAGTGGAACGGCATCATCCGCCGGGGCGCCAAGCTCATCTACGCCTACGCCGAGGCCACCGTCCCTCTCGTCACCGTCATCACGCGCAAGGCCTACGGCGGCGCGTACATCGTCATGGGCTCCAAGCAGCTCGGGGCCGACGTCAACCTCGCCTGGCCGACGGCGCAGGTCGCGGTCATGGGCGCCGGCGGCGCCGTCAACATCCTCCAGCGCGGCGCGCTCAAGACGGTCGCCGACGCGGGCGGCGACGTCGAGGCCGAGCGCGCCCGGCTCACCGGCGAGTACGAGGACGCGCTCATCAACCCCTACGAAGCCGCGGACCGCGGCTACGTCGACGGCGTGATCGCCCCGTCCCAGACGCGCACGCAGATCGTCCGGGCGCTGCGGGCCCTGCGCACCAAGAGGGCTGGCCTCCCGGCCAAGAAGCACGGGAACATCCCCCTGTGAGCGCCGAGGTGCGGGTGGTACGCGGCGAGCCCGACGACGCCGAGCTCGCCGCCCTGGTCGCGGGCCTGGCGGCCACCGCCGGCACCCCGGTCGCACCCGCGGTGACGGCGCCCGCGGCAGCCGGCGAGGCCGACGCAGTGCGCCGGTGGCGCGCGGCGG
>NZ_JACEXH010000296.1:0-2041 GCF_014525465.1 Actinotalea sp. JY-7885
GGGCGGGCGGGTCAGGCGGGCGGCGGGCGGGTCAGGCGGGCGGCGGGCGGGTCAGGTGGGGGCGGCAGGGGCAGGCGGGGGCGGGCGGGCGGCGGTGGTGGTCGCGGGGCGGGGCTCGGGGTGGCGGCTTAGGCTCGGAGGACCTCGTCGACGAGGAGCCGTGGCCGTGCAGACGCTGCTGTGGACGCTGTTGCCGACGGTGGTCTACGGAGGGCTGGCGTGGCTGGTCCTCGACGACCCACCGCGGGTGTGGGTGCGCGCCCGCAGGTGGGCGGTGCGTCGACGGGCCGAACGCCTCGGCCTCGTGCGGCGGCACGGCCCCTCACGGGCACCCCTGGCGCCGGCGGCGGCGCCCGACCCCTTCGACGTGCTCGCGGTGCAGGTGCGGCTCGGCGTCCTCGCGGCCCAGCTCCGCAGCCTCGAGGTCGACCCACGGGCGTGGGCGCGGGGGCGCCGGATCATCGCGGCGCAGGCCGCCTACGACGCGCTGCTCGCGGAGGCGTGCCGGCTCGCCGGGGTGCCGGTGGACGCGGACGCCGCCCTCGCTCCGTGGGGTCCGGCCCGTGAGCCGGAGCGGTTCCGGGAGGAGCTGGAGCTCGCCTCGCGCGGCTGGTCATGGTGAGGCGTCAGGCCCTGACCGTGAGCGTGCTCGACCCGTCGGGGTGGCACCGCACCTCGATGCGCTCCGCGATGGACTGCTTGAGCGCCTCGACGTGGCTGACCACACCGACCACGCGTCCGCCGTCCCGCAACCGCCCGAGCTCCGCCAGCACGACCTCGAGCGTCTCCGGGTCGAGCGTGCCGAAGCCCTCGTCGATGAACAGCGTCCCCAGGTCGGTGCCGCCGGCCTCGGCGGTGACGACGTCGGCCAGCCCGAGGGCCAGGCACAGGGACACGTAGAACGTCTCGCCCCCGGAGAGGGTGCGCGCATCGCGCTCGACCCCGGTGCGGTGGTCGACCACCTTCATCGCGAGCCCGGTGCGCCGGCTGCGGACCGCCTCCCGCTCGTCGCTGCGCACCAGCTCGTAGCGGCCGTCGGACATGGTCACCAGGCGGGAGTTGGCCGCCGCGACGACGTCCTCGAACCGGCGCATGAGCACGTAGGTCGCGAGGCTCAGCTGCTTGGCGTTGTCCCCGCCGCTCGCCGCCGCGACGTTCGCCATGCGCACCACGGGCCCGGCGTCGGCGTGGGCGGCCTCCTGCGCCGCCAGCGCCCTGGCGAGCTGGTCGTGGGCGGAGGACGCCGCCTCGGCAAGATGGGCGCTGCGGGCCTCGGCGTGTGCCGCCTCGGTCGCGAGGGCGTCGGCCGTCTCGTGGGCCGACGCGAGCGCGTCGAGGTCGACGTCGACGACCGCGGGCAGGGCGACCAGCTCGGGCTCCGCCAGGCCGGAGCGGACCCGCGACAGGGCGCGGTCGTGCTCGGTCACCGCGCGCTCGAGGTCCCGGAGCGCGACGGCGTCGAGCGCTGCGGCCCGCACGGCGGCGCCGTCGGCGAAGTCGTGCTCGACGAGCGCGGTGGCGAGCTCCGCCAGCCGCGCGTCGTGCGTGGCCGTGGCCTCCTCCACCCGCGCCAGCGCGTCACCCCAGGCGGTGAGGTGCCCGATCCGCTCGTCGACCAGCGCGAGCCGCACGCGCACCGACTCCGCGCCGTCGCGTGCCGCCTCGACCTCCACCTCGGCGAGGGTCAGGGCGTCGTTCGCCGCCTCGTGCGCGGCGCGCGACTCGGTCAGCGCCACGTCACGCTGCGCGACCTGCGCCGCGACCTCGTGCGTCTCGCGGTCGAACGCGGCCAGCGACGCCTCGACGTCCCGGACCCGGCCCACCGCAGCCAGCGCGTCCGAGACGCCCGCACGCGCCAGCGCCAGTCGCTCCTCGACCTCGGCGAGCGTCCCCCCGGCGGCGGACCGGCGCGCCTCGAGCCGCTCCGTCGTCGCGGCGAGGGTCCCGGCGGCCTCGGCCAGGCGCGCGTGCGCCGCGTCACGGGCAGCCTCGGCCGCCTCGAGCTGCTCGACCGTCACGTGCTCCGCGCCGAGCGCGGCCG
>NZ_JACEXH010000297.1:0-2023 GCF_014525465.1 Actinotalea sp. JY-7885
GGCCGAGGCCGCCGGTGTCGCGACGGAGGCGCTGGCCGCCGGGACCGCCGACGAGCTCCGCGCCGCGATGGTGGCCGCCCACGGCGCCGACCTCGCACGGGTGCTCACCCGCTGCGCGCTGCTCGCCGACGGCACCCGCGTCGAGGGCGAAGACGAGGTCCCCGCCGGCGCCACGCTCGACGTCCTGCCACCCTTCGCGGGCGGCTGACCCACGCGCCGGGCCGGCGCCGAGGCGGTCAGCCGCCGATGGCGCTCATGGGGCGGTCCGGCTGCAGGAACGTCGGGTCGTCGATGTCGTGGCCCGGCTTCTTGCCCGCGAGGCAGCGGCGGATCGCGGCGGCGAGCGCGGCGTCGTCGGCGCCCTCGCGCAGCAGGGTGCGCAGGTCGGTCTCGGTGCGCGAGAAGAGGCACGAGCGCAGCTGCCCGTCGGCCGTGAGCCGCACGCGGTCGCAGGTGCCGCAGAACGGGGCGGTCACCGACGCGATGACGCCCACCGTCGCGGGGCCGCCGTCGACGTACCAGGTCTCGGCGGGGGCCGACCCGCGCCCGGGCACCTCGGTGAGCGTGAACGCCGCCCGCAGCGACGCGAGGACCTCGGCCTGGGTGACCATCGCCGTGCGGTCCCACGTGTGGCCGGCGTCGAGCGGCATCTGCTCGATGAAGCGCATCTGGTAGCCGCGGTCGACGGCGTACCGGACCAGGTCGACCACCTCGCCGTCGTTGACGCCGCGCATGGCGACGGCGTTGAGCTTGATCGGCGAGAAGCCCACCGAGTCGGCCGCCGCGATGCCCGCGAGCGTGTCGTGGAGGCGGTCGCGCCGCGTCAGGGCCTTGAAGCGCTCGCGGTCGAGGGTGTCGATGCTGATGTTGACCCGCGCCAGCCCGGCGTCGCGCAGGGGCGCGGCGAGCGCGGGCAGGCGCAGCGCGTTGGTGGTCAGGGAGACCTCGGGGCGCCCGGCCGGACCCTCGAGCGCCGCCATCCGGCGCACGACGTCGACCACGTCCGGCCGCAGCAGCGGCTCCCCGCCCGTGAGGCGGATCTCGCTGACCCCCTGCTCGACGGCGACGCGCGCGATGCGCACGAGCTCGTCGGTGCTGAGCATGGTCGAGCCCTGGAGCCACGGGACGCCCTCGGCCGGCATGCAGTAGGTGCAGCGCAGCGAGCACCGGTCGGTGAGCGAGATCCGCAGGTCCCGGTGCACGCGCCCAAACCGGTCGACGAGCGGCGCGACGGCGCCCGGGCCCGCGTCGCCGGACGGAGCGTCCGGCGAAGGGCCCGGCCGCGGCCCGGTCATGCCGAGCCCACCCAGACGTGCGACCCGTCCCGCAGGACCTCGCGCTTCCACACCGGCAGCTCGGCCTTCACGCGCTCGACCAGCTCGCGGCACGCGGTGAACGCGAGGTCGCGGTGCGCGCTGGCGACGGCCGCCACGACGGCGACCTCGCCCACCCCGAGGAGCCCGACACGGTGGGAGACGGCGACGCCGATCACCCCGTCGGTGCGCGCCGCGGTGTCGGCGAGGCGCGCGAGCACCGCCGCCGCGTCGGGGTGGGCCGAGTAGTCGAGCGCCACGACCTCGCCCGCCACGGACGGGTCGTGGTCGCGGACCTGCCCGAGGAAGGTCGCGATGGCACCCGCGCGCGGGTCCGCCACCGCGGCGACGTGCGCCGCGAGGTCGAGCGGCGCGGCGGTGAGGGCGGCGAGGCGCGCCGTGCCGACGGCGCTCATCCGTGGCCACCCCCGTCGAGCTGGTCCAGCAGGTGGGGGAGCAGCGGCGCGAGCACCTCGAGCCCCTCGCGCACGCCGTTCGGGGACCCGGGGAGGTTCACGACGACGGCGCCGGCGTCGGTCACCCCGGCGATCCCGCGGGAGAGCACCGCGGACGGCAGGTGCGTCGCCCCCGCGCGCCGCAGCGCCTCGGCCACCCCGGGCAGCTCACGGTCGACGACGGCGCGCGTCGCCTCCGGGGTGCGGTCGCGCGGGCCGACACCCGTCCCGCCGCTGGTCACGACCACGCGCGCG
>NZ_JACEXH010000298.1:0-2008 GCF_014525465.1 Actinotalea sp. JY-7885
CCCGCGGCGACGGCGCCGGTAGCGCGCGCAGCAACCGCACCGGCGCGCCCGCGCGCCGCGGAGCGCGTCGGCCCGGCGCCCACGCCCCTCGAGGTCCTGCGGGAGGTCTGGGGCTACGACAGCTTCCGCGGCGAGCAGGCCGCGATCATCGACACCGTCGTGGCGGGCGGCGACGCCCTCGTCCTCATGCCCACCGGCTCGGGCAAGTCGCTCTGCTACCAGGTGCCAGCGCTCGTCCGCCCGGGCACGGGCGTCGTCGTCTCCCCGCTCATCGCCCTCATGCAGGACCAGGTCGACGCGCTGTCGGCGGCCGGCGTGCGCGCGGGCTTCCTCAACTCGACGCAGGACCCGACGCAGCGCCGCGAGGTCGAGCGCGCGTACGTCGAGGGCGACCTGGACCTGCTCTACCTCGCACCCGAGCGCCTGCGCGTGCCGTCGACGCTCGAGCTCCTCGACCGAGGCGAGATCGCGCTGTTCGCGATCGACGAGGCGCACTGCGTGTCCCAGTGGGGGCACGACTTCCGTCCCGACTACCTGCAGCTGTCGGTGCTGCACGAGCGCTGGCCGGCGGTCCCGCGGATCGCGCTCACCGCCACGGCGACGGAGACGACGCACCGCGAGATCGCGGAGCGCCTCGACCTGCGCGAGGAGTCCGGCGCCAAGCACTTCGTCGCGAGCTTCGACCGGCCCAACATCCAGTACCGCATCGTGCCCAAGGCGAGCCCGCGTCAGCAGCTGCTCGACCTGCTGCGCACGGAGCACGCGGGCGACGCCGGCATCGTCTACTGCCTGAGCCGCGCGTCGGTCGAGCAGACGGCCGAGTTCCTCAGCGCGCAGGGCATCACGGCCCTGCCGTACCACGCGGGCCTGGACCGGCGCGTGCGTGCCGCCAACCAGTCGCGGTTCCTGCGCGAGGACGGCCTGGTCATGGTCGCGACCATCGCGTTCGGCATGGGCATCGACAAGCCGGACGTGCGCTTCGTGGCCCACCTGGATCTGCCCAAGTCCGTCGAGGGCTACTACCAGGAGACCGGGCGCGCGGGCCGCGATGGCCTCCCGTCGACCGCCTGGCTCGCCTACGGCCTGCAGGACGTCGTCCAGCAGCGCCGGATGATCGACCAGTCCGAGGGCGACGCCGCCCACCGCCGCCGGCTGTCCGCGCACCTGGACGCCATGCTCGCGCTCTGCGAGACCGCGGGCTGCCGCCGCGTGCAGCTGCTCGCGTACTTCGGCCAGGCCTCCGAGCCGTGCGGCAACTGCGACACGTGCCTCTCGCCGCCCGACACGTGGGACGGCACCGTCGCCACGCAGAAGCTCCTGTCCACCGTGGTCCGCCTCGACCAGCGCGGCCAGCGCTACGGCGCGGGCCACCTCGTGGACATCCTGCTCGGCCGCGAGACGCCGCGCGTGCAGCAGCTCGGCCACGCGTCGCTGAGCGTGTTCGGCGTCGGCGCGGACCTGTCCGAGCCGGAGTGGCGCGGCGTCGTGCGGCAGGTCCTCGCGCAGGGCCTGCTCGGGGTCGACGGTGACGGCTACGGGACGCTGCGCCTGACCGACGCCGGCGCCGAGGTGCTCCGCGGCACGCGCACGGTCGCGCTCCGGCACGAGGCCGCGCGGCCCGCGCGCGTGCGCTCGTCGCGCCGCGCCCCGACGGCGGCAGCGCCCGAGCTCACGTCCGAGGCGACCGACGTCTTCGAGCAGCTGCGCGCCTGGCGCGCCGCGACGGCGAAGGAGCAGGGCGTGCCCGCGTACGTCGTCTTCCACGACGCGACGCTGCGCGAGATCGCGACCCGCCTGCCGAGCACGCTCGAGGAGCTCGGCTCGGTCAGCGGCGTCGGGGCGGCCAAGCTGGAGCGGTACGGCCGGACGCTGCTCGCGGCGCTCGGCGGCGACGGCTCGGCAGGCGACGGGGACGGCACCCCCGGGGCCGACGAGCCGGACGCGCCGCCCGCGCGGGGGGCCGAGCCGGCCGGCACCGCGTGACGGCGCGCTGATGGGCGCCGTCCTC
>NZ_JACEXH010000299.1:0-1985 GCF_014525465.1 Actinotalea sp. JY-7885
CCGCCGGGCTCCGCCTGCTGCCCGCCGAGGGGGCGGGCGAGGTGCAGACGCCGCTGCGCGGCCGCGCCGCCGACGCGCTCGCCCTCGGCGACCGCGTCTGGTTCCGCCACGCCAAGGCCGGTGAGGTGATGGAGCGGTTCGACCAGGTCGCGCTGCTGGGCGACGACGTCGACGTCGTGCCGACGTACCGCGGTCTCGGCCGGGCCTTCGGCTGAGGACCCTGCCCGCCCCCGGCCGGGCGGCGGGCGGCCGGCGGCGGTGGCCGCGGGGCGCCGCCGGTACCCTGGCGCGGTGAGCCTGCACCTGTTCGACACCGCGACCCGCGCCACGCGCGAGCTCGTCCCGCTGCGTCCGGGCGAGGTCGGGATCTACGTCTGCGGTGCCACGGTGCAGGCATCGCCCCACATCGGGCACATGCGGCTCGCGGTCGCGTTCGACGTGCTGGTGCGCTGGCTCGAGCGCAGCGGGCTCCGGGTGACCATGGTGCGCAACGTCACCGACATCGACGACAAGATCCTGCGCCTGTCCGCGGCCGCCGACGTGCCGTGGTGGGCCTGGGCCCAGCGCTTCGAGCGCGAGTTCTCGGCGGCGTACGACGCACTGGGCGTCCTGCCACCCACCTACGAGCCGCGCGCGACGGGCCACGTGACCGAGATGGTCGAGCTCATGGAGCGACTCGTCGAGAAGGGCCACGCCTACGTCACCGGCGAGGGCGACGTCTGGTTCGACGTGCGGTCGTGGCCCGAGTACGGGTCCCTGACCAACCAGCGGCCCGAGGACCTGCCGCCCGCCGCGGACTCCGCCGACGAGCTCGCGTCCGGGGTCAAGCGCGACGCCCGCGACTTCGCGCTCTGGAAGGGCGCGAAGCCCGACGAGCCCCTCACGGCGTCCTGGCCCACGCCCTACGGCCGCGGCCGGCCGGGCTGGCACCTGGAGTGCTCCGCCATGGCGCAGCGCTACCTCGGCGACGCGTTCGACATCCACGGCGGCGGCCTGGACCTGCGCTTCCCGCACCACGAGAACGAGCTCGCGCAGTCGCGCGCCGCCGGGCAGGAGTTCGCGCGGCTCTGGATGCACAGCGCGTGGGTCACGCAGGGCGGCGCGAAGATGAGCAAGTCGCTCGGCAACTCGCTCATGGTCGGCGCGATCCTCGACCAGACGCGTCCGGTGGTGCTGCGGTACGCGCTCACGGCCGTGCACTACCGCTCGATGCTCGAGTACTCGCCGGACACGCTCCACGAGGCCGAGGCCACCTGGAACCGGTTGGAGGGCTTCGTCCGGCGCGCCACCGAGCGCCTCGGGGCGGTGCCCGACGACGAGGTGCGCGCGAGCGTGCTGCCCGCCGACTACGTCGCGGCGATGGACGACGACCTCAACGTGCCGGCGGCGCTCGCCGTCGTGCACGAGCACCTGCGACGCGGCAACACCGCGCTCGCGGACGGCGACCTCGCCGCCGCGCGCGACGCCCTGGTCGCGGTGCGGGGCATGCTCGACCCGCTCGGCCTGGACCCCGCCCGCTGGGCCGGGACCGGGGCGGGCGCCGACTCGCGCGCCGAGCACGCCCTCGAGGCGCTCGTCGCGGCCGAGCTCGAGGCCCGGGCCCAGGCGCGCGCCGCCAAGGACTGGGCCACCGCCGACGCGGTGCGGGACCGGCTCACGGCCGCCGGCATCGTCGTCGAGGACTCACCGACCGGTGCTCGCTGGTCGCTCGCGCACGACCAGGAGGACTGATGGCCGGCAACTCACAGCGCCGCGGGGCGACCCGCAAGGCGGGGACCAAGAAGGGCGCGAGCGCCGGCACGGGGGGCAAGAACCGGCGCGCGCTCGAGGGCAAGGGCCCGACGCCCAAGGCCGAGGACCGCCCGTACCACGTGGCCGCCAAGCGCAAGGCCGCGGCCGAGCGGCTCGATGCCGCGACCTCGCGCGGCCGCCGCTCACCCGTCGCCGGCGAGGGACGCCCCTCGGGGGGCCGCCCCGCCGCCGGC
>NZ_JACEXH010000300.1:0-1951 GCF_014525465.1 Actinotalea sp. JY-7885
GCGGCGGCCGTGGCGAGGCCGAGGGTCGCGGCCGTGAGCCCGAGCTCGCGCAGGGCGAGCGGCGCCAGGACCGCGCCGGTCACGGCGGCGCAGGCGAACCAGACGTGGGTCGACAGCGCCATCGGGCGCAGGGTCGGGTGCCGGTAGACCCAGCGCAGGCCTTCGACGACGTCGTCGCGCACGCCGCGCAGCGCGGCGCGGGCGCTGCCGCCCGGGCCACGGTCGGCGCGCGGCTCGGCCAGTCGGACCGTGGCCACGAGCGCGGCGGAGGTCAGGTAGCTCACCGCGTCCACCAGGACGGCGAGCGGGGCGCCCAGGAGGGAGACGACCGCCCCGGCGAGCGCCGGTCCGCTGCCCTGCGCGACCGCGTCGGCCTGGCCCAGACGCGCGTGCGCCGCGCCGAGCAGCGGGCGCGGCACGAGCCGGGGCAGGAACGACTGCGAGGCCGCGTCCCCGACCAGCGTCGCGGTCCCGAAGGCCGCGAGCGCCGCCATGACCGCGCCGACGCTCAGGTGTCCGGTCGCGGCCAGCAGCGGGATCACGGCCAGCGCGAGGGCGGCCGCCACGTCGGTGAGCACCATGAGGGGGCGCCGCCGGACCCGGTCGACCAGGACGCCCACGAGCAGGCCGACGAGCAGGTAGGGCAGCCAGCGGGCCGCGTTGACCAGGCCCACGTCGACCGCGTCGCCGTCGAGGACCTCCACGACGAGCACCTGCACCGCCAGCACGGTGACGTAGCTGCCGAACGCCGACGCGGTCGCGGCCGTCCACAGCCGGCCGAACCCCGTGGCCGAGCGCAGGCTCGCGGCGCCGGCCGGGGTGCTCACGCCTCGAGGCTGTGCTCGGGCGCGACCGGCGCGTCCTCGGGGTCGCGGGGCGCACGCCCGGCGCCGACCTGCAGCAGCCAGCCGGCGCAGATGCTGATGAGCAGCGGCACCGCGAGCGAGACGCCGATCGCGGGGATCACGATCCCCGAGTCGTTCACGGCGAAGCCGATGCCGAGCGTCACGCCGAGCGCGATGAGGCCGGGCCGCAGCATGGGCGCCTCGGTGCCGAGCGTCGAGAGCGGCTCGCCCGCGGTGAGCCAGGCGAAGACGCCGCCGTCGGGTGCCGTCGCGGCGCCGCGCAGGGGGCGCACGAGCACGAGCACGACGAGCGCGATGCCGGCCAGGGCGAGCACCGTGAGCCACGTCCCGCCCAGGTTGGCGAGGTTCTGCGCCAGCTTGCGCGCCACGACGCCGCCGAGGCCGCCGTCGAGCACCGTGTCGACGAAGCGGCCCAGGTGCGTCCGGTCGTCGGCCGGGCGCAGCCAGTCGACGACGGCGAAGCCGGTGACGACGAGCACGCCCGCGCCGAGCACGCCGACGAGCCGCCACCAGGACAGCCGCACGCCCGCCGCGAGCAGGGCGAGCACCGCGAACCCCGGGACGAGCGCGGGCGGGCCGCCGAAGTCGCTGCCGAGCCCCGGCATGCCGTCGAGCACCGTCGCGGTGATCCCGATGACGGCGACCACGAGGGCGGCCAGGCGGCGCCGGCCCGCGCGCACGAGGGGATCGGCCAGGACCACCGCGGAGAGCAGCGTCGCGGCGGCGAAGAGCGAGAACGCCGTGTTGTTGAAGCCGTAGAACCGCCCCGCGACGACCGGCTGCACGCCCATGGGCGCGGACACCTGCAGGGGCGCCCCGAAGACGACGTCGACCGCGATGACCAGCGCGGTCGCGCCGGCGACCACGCCGGCCGGGGCGAGGATCGGGCGGCGCCAGCGGGGGAGCAGCGCGAGCGCGCTCACCACCGCGATCCACGCCGCGATGACACCCGTGAGCGCCCAGCCCGACGAGGGGGCGCGCCACCACGGCACGAGGTTGGCCAGGATGCTCGCGACGGGCAGGGACCCCACCGCGATGCCCGCCATGCGCAGCCCCTGCAGCACCACGCGCGGCCGCGCGCCGAC
>NZ_JACEXH010000301.1:0-1937 GCF_014525465.1 Actinotalea sp. JY-7885
TGGCAGGGCCGCCGAGCATCGCCTCGAGCTCGGCCAGGGCGGCCCGCACCTGTGCCGCGCGGTCCTCCGGGAGCTCCGGGAGCCCGGGCAGGGCGCGCAGGTGCGCCACCACGGCGTCGCGCGCCCGGGCCGCGACGCGGTCCTCGGCGGCCTGCTCGCGCTCCGCCTCGCGGTCCACGCCGAGCCCGCGCACCACGAGCGGCAGCGTGAAGGCGGGCAGCAGGAGCGTCATGGCGATGACGGTGGACGCCACGACGACCATCTCGGTCCGGCCGGGCAGCGGCCCACCGTCCTCGAGGGTCGTGGGGATCGCCAGCGCGAGGGCCAGCGTCGCGAGGCCGCGCATCCCGCACCACGTCAGGACGACCGCCTCGCGCAGGGTGCGCGGTGCGGCCGTGGGGTCACCGGTGGCGCGGACGACCCCTGTCCACCCGCAGAGCCACGCGAGGCGCAGCCCCAGGAGCGCGAGCCCGACGACGACGCCCGTGCCGAGCATCGCGGGCAGCTGGTCCCCGGCCTCGCGCACGGCCCAGCCGAGCTCGATGCCGATGAGCCCGAACGCGAGCCCGGTCACCAGCAGCTCGATGACGTCCCAGAGCGCGGCGCCGCTGAGGCGGTCCTCGACCTGCTCGGGCTCCTGGCGGCTGCCGATGTGCAGGGCCGCGACGACCACGGCGACCACGCCCGACGCCTGGAGCTCCTCGGCAGCCAGGTAGACGGCGAACGGGAGCACGAGGGTGACGGCGTTGCGCGCCGCCACCGCGCCGAGCCGTCCGCGCAGCCAGACCGCGGCGGCACCGAGCGCCATCCCGAGGGCGGTCGCCGCGACGAGGCCGTAGCCGAAGCGCAGGAGCACCCCGGGCCCGAAGGGCTGTTGCTGCACCGCCGCGGCGACAGCGGTCTGGAAGACGACCAGGGCGACGGCGTCGTTGAACAGGCCCTCGCTCTGCAGGACCGCGACCAGGCGGCGCGGGATGCCGAGCGGCGCCGCGACCGCCTCCACCGCGACCGGGTCGGGCGGGGACACGGCCGCGCCGATCGCGACCGCCACGGCGAACGTGAGGCCGGGCACGAGCGCCCAGACCGTTCCCGCGACCACCGCGATGCTGGCCGTGGTCAGCAGCAGGGCGAGCCCCACCAGGGTGCGCCACCGGCGCCGGAACAGTCCCCAGGACGTGCGCTGGGCGGTCGCGAAGAGCAGCGGCGGCAGGAACAGCGGCAGGATGAGGTCCGGCTCGACGTGCACGTCCCGCCACGCGGGGACCAGCCCGGTGCCGGCCGCGATCACGACCATCAGGGCCGGCCAGGCGACGTCCAGGCGCTCGGCGATCCCGACCATGAGGATCGAGACGAGCGCGATGACGACGAGGATGACGAGGGTGTCCACCGGCGGCTCCCGACGGTCGCTGTCCGAGACCCGACCCTAGGCGCACCCGGGCCGGGTCGCGCGGCCGCCTCAGACCCGGCGCCGCCCGACGACGACCGTCGCGTCGAGGTCCTCGTCCGTCACGACCCGCGTCGACAGGGCGCCGGCCGCCAGGAGGGCGACGGTGCGGGCGGCCTGGGTCCGGCCGGTCTCGACGACGAGGTACCCGCCCGGCGCGAGCCACTCGGCGGCCTGCGCAGCGAGGCGTGCGTGGACGTCCGTCCCGTCGGGTCCGCCGTCGAGCGCGGTCGCCGGCTCGTGGTCGCGGGCCTCGGGAGGCATGAGCGCGATGGCGGCGGTGGGGACGTACGGGGCGTTCGCGACGACGACGTCGACGCGGCCGCGCAGGTCGCGGGGCAGCGCGTCCCACAGGTCGCCCGCGTGCACGGTGCGGGCGGGCAGGTTCCGGCGCGCGCAGCGCACGGCGGCCGGGTCGACGTCGGCGGCGTGGAGCTCGACCTCGGCGGACGCCGCCACCGCGGCACCGAGCGCCCCGGCCCCGCAGCACAGG